>CAZYOC010000067.1:11578-18945 GCA_964648415.1 uncultured bacterium
TCTGTGTCGTACCGCTGTAATAGTTGGTAAAGCTCGAGTTTGTGGCCCACTCCACACGGTAGGTGATCTGATCGCCGGGGTCGGGATCGGAGGAGGCGTTCCAGGTGACGGTCACCGTATCCTCCGCCGTGGTGATCCCGCTGTCGGGGCTGACGAGAGTGAACGCTGCGGGGGCGTCGGGAATGAACACACGGAAGCTGCGGGTCTCGGTGGACCAAGTTCCGCTGGTGTTCGTGTCTTGCGCCCTTACCTTCCACCAGAACCGGGTATCATCCGGCAGGTCGCTCAGGTCATAACTCAGGGCGGTGGTGGAGGCGCTGTCGAGATCCTGGGTGAAGGCTGCGTCGGTCGCCCACCAGACCTTGTACTCGATGGCGTCGCCGGGGTCCGGGTCGCTGGAGGCCTGCCAGGTCAGCGTGGTGTCGCCGGTCCACACGGTGTCGCCGTCAGAGGGCATCAGCAGGCTGAACGCCGCCGGCGGTTCGGGGATGAAGATCGAGAATGACCGCCCCCAGTTGGGCGTACAGAGGGTTTCCTGGTCGTACTCGTCCATGGCCCGCACACGCCAGTACACGGTGATGTCATCGGGCAGCTCGTCGATTTCCGGCCCGAGGTCGGCCAGGTCGGTGATATCGAACGTCGTGTTCTGTGTTGTGCCGCTGTAGTAGTTGGTGAAGCTCGAGTTTGTGGCCCACTCCACACGGTAGGTGATCTGGTCGCCGGGATCGGGGTCGGAGGAGGCGTTCCAGGTGACGGTAACCGTATCCTCCGCCGTGGTGATCCCGCTGTCGGGGCTGACCAGGGTGAACGCTGCGGGGGCGTCGGGAATGAAGACGTCAAAGGTCCAGGTTTCCGTCGACCAGGTTCCGCTGGTATTGGTATCCTGGGCTCGGACCTTCCACCAGAACCGGGTGTCGTCCGGCAGGTCGCTCAGGTCATAACTCAGGGCGGTGGTGGAGGCGCTGTCGAGATCCTGGGTGAAGGCTGCGTCGGTCGCCCACCAGACCTTGTACTCGATGGCGTCGCCGGGGTCCGGGTCGCTGGAGGCCTGCCAGGTCAGCGTGGTGTCGCCGGTCCACACGGTGTCGCCGTCAGAGGGCATCAGCAGGCTGAACGCCGCCGGGGGTTCGGGGATGAAGATCGAGAACGACCGCCCCCAGTTGGGCGTGCAGAGGGTTTCGAGGCCGTACTCGTCCATGGCCCGCACGCGCCAGTACACGGTAATATCGTCGGGCAACTCATCGATTTCCGGCCCGAGGTCGGCCAGGTCGGTGATGTCGAACGTCGTGTTCTGTGTCGTACCGCTGTAATAGTTGGTAAAGCTCGAGTTTGTGGCCCACTCCACGCGGTACGTGATCTGATCGCCGGGGTCGGGATCGGAGGAGGCGTTCCAGGTGACGGTAACCGTATCCTCCGCCGTGGTGATCCCGCTGTCGGGGCTGACCAGGGTGAACGCTGCCGGGGGCTGGGTGATGAAAACCCGGAAACTGCGGGTCGAGGTGGACCAGAGACTGTTATCGAAACGATCCACCGCCTTGACCTTCCACCAGTACTGAGTATCGTCACTCAGGCCGGGCAGGTCGAAGGACGTACTCGCCACCGCCTGGCTGTCCACATCTGTGGTAAAGCCGGCGTCGGTCGCCCACCAGACTTCATAGTGGACCACATCGTCCGGGTCCGGGTCGCTGGAGGTCTGCCAGCTCAGTTCGGCGGTGTCGGTCCATACCGTATCGCCGTCGCCCGGGTTGGTCAGGTCAAACGCCTGCGGCGGATCGGGGATGTAGACCCGGAAGCGGCGGGTCTGGTTGGACCAGGTTGCGTTGCCGTCATCATCCACCGCCTTGACTTTCCACCAGAAACGCGTATGGTCGGTCAGGTTGGTCAGATCTGCGGTCGTGTCGGCGGTGACCACGGAATCCAGGTTCGAGGAGAAAGAGCTGTTGGTCGCCCACCAAGCCACATAGGTGACACTCTGGCCCGGGTCGGGGTCGGTGGTGGACGCCCAGGTCAGCGTCGTGTCGCCGGTCCAGCAGGTATCATCCTGGGCCGGGCTCAACAGGTCAAACGCCAACGGCGGCTGCGGGATATCGATGTTAAACGACCAGCCCGCGGCGGGCGTGGCCTGGGTCTGGTTGCCGTAACGGTCTTCCGCTGTCACCTTCCAGTATACCGTCTCGTCGTCCGTCAAACCGGTCAGCTCGAAGCTGGCGGCGGTAGTAGTCTCCGTGCTCGACGGCGAAAAGCCGCTGTCGTAGGACCATTCCAGCGTATAGGTCACCTGGTCGTTGGGGTCCGGATCGATCGCGGCGGTCCAGCTCACGGTTACATCCGCCGTCGTGGCCGTGCTGCCGTCGGCGGGGCTGTCCAATGCGAACGCGCCGGGCGGCTGCGGGATATAGACAGGGAAGCTGCGCGTGGTGGAAGACCAGCGGCCCTCGGTATTGCCGTCCTGCGCACGCACTTTCCAGTAGTACGTCTCGTCGTCGGTCAGGTTGGTCAGCGCGTAGCTGGTAGTGGGCGAGTCCACCGAAGCGCTATCCAGGTTCTCCGTGAAGGCGCTGTTGGTGGCCCACCAGATGACATACCGCTCCACGCTGTCATCGGGGTCCGGGTCGGTCGCCGTCTGCCAGGTCAGGGTGGTATCGCCGGTCCAGCAGGTGTCGCCTTCGCCCGGGCTCAAGAGATTGAACGGTTGCGGGACGCTGGGCAGGTTGGTGGTGAACGACCAGCCGTGCTCGGGAGAGCTGATGGTCGAGAGCCCGTAGAGGTCCTCGGCCCTCACCCGCCAGTAGATCGTGGTGGCGTCGGGCAATTCATCCAGCTCGTCGCCGCCGTCCGGCTCGAACTCGGGCATCATCGACGCCAGGTCGGTGATGGTGAAGAACGTGTCCTGCGTGGTCCCGGAATAAACTGTACCGAAGCCGGGATCGGTGGCCCACATGACAGTGTAGGTGACTTCATCGTTGAGGTCCGGGTCGACGGCTTCCTCCCAGCGCACCGTCACAGTGTCATCGGCCACCAGGTCGCCGCTGTCGGGCTGGGCCAGGGCGAACGCGGCGGGCGCTTCGGGCACGAAGGCGTGGAAGGTGCGCGTGTCGGTGGACCAGGTCCCGTCGGTGTTGTTATCCCGCGCCCGGACCTTCCAGTAATACGTGCTGTCGTCCAGCAAATCGCTGATATCATACTCGGTGACCGCCTGTCCCACCAGCGCCGAGTCCAGGTTCTCGGTGAAAGCGCTGTTGGTCGCCCACCAGATGGAGTAGCCGATGATATGATCGCTGGGATCGGGCTCTGTGGCCGCCTGCCAGGTCAGGGTGGTGTCGCCGGCCCACACCGTGTCGCCGTCGGCCGGGTTGATAAGGCTGAAGGCGTCCGGTGGTTCGGCGATGTAATCGGTCCAGAAGTTCCACCCGTTCACAGGAATGCAGTTGCTGGTGAAGCCGTAACTGTCCTCCGCCGTGAGTTTCCAGTAGATCTGGTCGTTATCGGGCAACTCGTCGAGTTCATCCAGCCCCAGGCTCAGCACCGCGGCCAGGTCGGTGATGTCGAAAAAGGTGTCCGTGGTGGTGGAGCTGAACGACGGTGTATAGTCCGCGTCGGAGGACCAGTACACGGTGTAGGTGATGACATCATCCGGGTCGGGATCGTCCGCGGCGTTCCAGTGTACCCGGACCGTGTCCTCTTCCACGATCGCCCCGTTGAGGGGCAAGGCCAGCGCGAAATCCTCCGGCGGGTCGGGGATGTAGATATGGAAGCGCCAGGTCTGGTTGGACCAGACGTCATCCGTTCTCGCGTCCAGCGCCCGCACTTTCCACCAGTACGTGGTATCGTCATCCAGCGTCGGCAAGGTGGCGCTGGTGTTCGCGGTGGTGGTGGAGTCGACGTTTTGTGTGAAAGCATCGTCGGTGGCCCAGACCACACGGTACTGCACGGTCTCGCCCGGGTCGGGATCGACCGAGGCTTCCCAGGTCACTGTGGGTGTGGCGGTGCTCAGGGTCTCCTGATCGCTGGGGGTCAGCAGGTCGAAAGCCGAGGGCGACTCCGGGATGAAGATATGCACCGCCCAGGTCTCGTTGGACATGCGCGACGATCCGGACAAGTTACCGGCCCGGGCACGCCACCAGTAGGTCTGATCGTCCGTCAGGCCGTTTAACGTATAGAACGAGTCGAGCGTAGCTGCGCTTGAATCCACGCCTTCCGTGAAGCCTTCGTTCTCCGCCCAATGGAAACGGTAGTACAGCAGCACGCCTTCCGGGTCTTCCGTATGGTTCCAGGTGAAGGTAGTGTCGCCGGTCCAGCAGGTGTCGCCGTCTTCCGGCGAGGCCAGGCTGAAGGATGGGATCGGGTCGGCCACGTTGACGTAGAACCGCCAGCCGTCGGCCGGGCTGCAATCCACCTGGTTGCCGAAGCTGTCCTCGGCTCGCACCCGCCAGTAGATCCAGGTCTCGTCGGGCAGTTCGTCCAGCTCGTCGAGGTCATTCTCCTGGAACCCGTCCTCCATGAGGCGCCGGACCAGCTCCTGCCGTGCGGCGAGCAGTGGGTCGGACAGATCTTCGATATCGTAGGAGAGTTCAGTGGTTTGATCGGAGTAATAGGTGGCCCAGGTCGGGTCGTCGGTCCACTCTACCGTGTATGTGATGACATCGCCGGGGTCGGGATCGGCCGCCGTCTGCCAGGCGACAGTAACCGTATCGTCATTCACTTCTCCGTTATTCGGCGGACTGGCCAGCAGGAAGGACGCGGGCGCTTCCGGTTGATAAATCCTCAGCCGCCAGGCCTGTGACGACCAACGGCCATCGGTGTTGTTGTCCAGCGCCCGGACCATCCACCAGTACTCCAGGTCGTCATCGAGGTCGGTCACCGTGTAGAACGTGTCCTCGGTGGCGAAGCTGTCCAGGTTGGCGGTGAAGCTGGGGTTGGTGGCGATCCAGAGCATGTAGCCGGTGACCTCGTCGCCCAGGTCCGGATCGGTGGTTCCTTCCCAGACAAACGTCGTATCGCCGGTCCAGCAGGTGTCCCGGTCGCCGGGTTCGCTCAGGGCGAAGGGGTTGGGCGGGTCGGGATCGACCACATCGAACGACCAGCCCGCTTGCGGTGTCGCCCAGGTCTGGGCGCCGTGGTTGTCCCGCGCTCGCACACGCCAGTAGATCGTCGTGTTGTCGGGGAACTCCAGGAAGATGTCCTGCAAGGCATCGACAAACAGATTGGTGTCGCTGGTTTCGCCGGTATATTGCGGATTAAAATCGGCCTGATCCGACCACATCACCCGGTAGGTGATCTCGTCGTCCGGGTCGTTATCCGACGATGGATTCCACCTCAGCATGACCCCGTCGGCGGACTGGATGCTGCCGTCAGCCGGCGCAGCCAGGGTGAACGAGTTGGGATCTTCCAGAATGTAAGTATGAACATGAAAGGTGTCCCGCGCCCACATGCCGCCGGTGTTGGTGTCGGTGGCGCGCACCGTCCAGTACCAGTCCTGATCATCGTCCAGGTCGTTTAACGCCAGCGAGGTGGCGGTGATGCTGTCGGCCAGTTGCCACTTGGTGGACATGTCGGCCAGGGTATCCAGCCAGACATCGTAATGCACGGTTGTGCCGTTGGGATCCTGCGACGCTTCCCAGACCAGGGTGGTGTCGCCGGTCCAGCAGGTGTCGTCGTCGGCGGGTTCCAAGAGGTCAAAGGCAATGGGCGTGTTCTGGAAGAACGAGAACGCTCCCTGGTCGGCGATGGACAGGTCCGGGTCGGCGGGCAGGTCCGGATCGCCGGCGTTGATGCTCGGCGAGATTTCCAGCAAGGTGTAATCGTTCAGGAAGGTGTCGGTAAACTCGGGATCTTCTTCGATATTGTAATACACATCGCTGGGGTCGCCGTTTTCGTTGACGGTGGAAATCACCCCGGCTCCGTCGGGCAGGTTGCCCCACATGCCGCCGGCGTCGTTGTTGTACAGGTTATTGTAGGCCACTTCGGCGAGCGGAGAGTCGTTGGTCGCGTTGAGCCCCTCGCCCTCGATATTATTGGCGATGATATTGGTGTTGATAGTCGCGTCGGAGTTGAACCCGATGTACAGCCCCGCGCCGGTGGGCGAAGTGTTGGCGACGATGGTGCTGCGGGTGATCGTGGGGTCGCATTGATTGTAGGCGTGGATGCCGCCGCCCCGCAGATTGGCGGTGTTGTCACGGATCAGGCACTTGTCGATGGTGGGTAGACAGGCGTTGTAGGCGTGAATCCCGCCGCCGTACAAAGGCGTCGAATTGTTGTAGATCTCGCAGTTGGTGATTTCCGCTTCCGACTGGATCAGGGCGATACCGCCGCCACCCCCTCCGGCGGTGTTGTCGGAAATGTCGCAACTGTCCACCACCGGATTGGCCGTATACGCGTAAAAGCCCCCGCCGTTGTCATCAGCGGTGTTGCTCGTAATGGTCAGATTGGATACCGTGGGGTTGCAGTTGTAGAAATAGATCCCGCCGCCGTGGCCACCCTCGTTCTGGTCGTTGAACACGGCGTCGTTGTCACGGATGGTGGTGTTGGACACCGACGGCAGACCGTCCCGCCAGACATACAGCCCCGCGCCGCGCACCGATTCGTTGTCGGCGATAATACAGTTGGTGATGGTCGGCGCGCCGGAATAAATGAAGATCCCGCCGCCGCGGTGATCCAGCAGGCTGGAGTGATCGTTGGTGGTGTTGTTCGAGAAGACGCAATGATCGAAGGAGACATCACTGTTGGTAATGTCCACGCCGCAGGTGGTGGCGCCGCCGACCCGGCAATAGGTCAGCTCGCTGGCGTCGGAGAATCCGCCCTGGAACCGGAGGCCGTCCCAGGTCTGGCCGGCCTCTTCCAGGAACAGGATACTGTCGGCTTCCGTACCCACTGCGGTGAGCACGCCGGTGATGACAAACTCAACGTCTTCCTGAAAATAGATGATGGTTCCGGCTTCGATGGTAAGGGAGGAGACGAAGCCCACGCTGATGTCGTCAACCGCGAGATAGGTGTCCTGTTCCAGGGTCCCGCTGAGAGGACCGGAGATCTCCGTTTGCGCCAACAGGCCGCCGGCGAGGAGGAATAGAAGCAAGCATACAAAGGTCAGGCTTCTCAGATGTCGCGTTGCAGTACCGATACGCCCTCCGGAGTTCGTGCAACAAGCAGTGCCAATACACTAATATAGAGAGGATATTTCTGGAATTCCATGGGAGCGCCATGCAAATCGTACTTTCCGCAATTGCGAAGCTCGATCCGGTCTCGTACCCAACCGCTCCCTGTATCTCTATCGGCATGGCTGAAGGAAAGCTGAAGCGGCAGGTCAGGTTTGATGGTATAGTAATTCTGCTATGTAAACAGTCAAGGGTGTAAAGAGCCTGTGCATCGTC
>CAZYOC010000068.1:0-18686 GCA_964648415.1 uncultured bacterium
TCAGGGCACAAGCCATCGCGCCTGCGGGAACAACAAAACTACACAGGGCATTGGGACCGGGGTGTCGTTTCTTTTTGATATGCTAAGGAGACCCTGCGGGCTCCTCGTCTGTACTTCCCGCACGACAATTGGATTTGTGATGCAACCACATACACCTACGACTACCGCAACACAGACTTCAGCACGGGCGCAAAGACATGGTACTTCACCGTGCGGACGTGGAACCTGCCGGGCGAGGAGCTGGAGCTGAGCTGGCCGGGGATTGAGACCGTGGATGATGCTTACGAGCTGCTCCTCTACACTCCCGACAACACCGAGATCGACCTGCGCAGCACCGACAGCTACGTCTTCAGCAGCGAAGACACCCCCGACAGCCGTCAGGACTTCATGATTCTGTGCCGGTATGCTGGATCGGGTGTTGAGGATGGCGACGCACTACCTGTCGCGTTCGGCATCCACGACCTCTACCCGAACCCGTTCAACGATCAGGTACGGATCAGCTACGGCCTGCCGGAAGCGGGCGATGTGCAGCTGACGGTGTTCAACATCCTGGGTCAGCAGGTCGCGCAGATCGCCAACGGACAACGCACCGCCGGACTGCACACCACGCTCTGGCAAGCGGATGGGTTCGCGAGTGGGGTGTACATCGTGAAGTTGGAAGCGGCGGGACAACAGCAAGTCAAGAAAGTACAACTGGTGCGATAACAAGGACATTGACACAACATGTCTACACAGAACAATGCGGAGGGCGGCATGATTCACGTTATTCGGCCGGATGAACTGCCGACCATGCTGTTTGCGGCGACGGGACCACTAATGATTGTGTATATTGATGAACCGCAAAGACATCCGGATCAGGTTGAAATTGTGCAAGCTCTTTGGAAACATGAAGATCTGGACCTGAACCTGTGTCTTGTGAACAACGCCTGGGTGAATAGTATCAACGGTGCGATCTCGCTGGAAGGTTCGCCCAGCTATGTGCTGGTCTCGAACAATCAAGTCGTCGCCGAACACACCGGCAAGATTTCCATGCAGGCCTTGAACCGGATGATTGACAGCATTCAGTAATTTCGTCTACATTTCAAACACGATACGCGGGAGGGATACCATGCAGAAGAATAGAAACAAGACAGTTCGTTACGAAGAGCCGACGCTTACCCCTATGGATCTTTTACAGGAATACGCGACGGGTCAGTATTTGCCGGATGAGCCGCCGCCGCCGAGTGCGCCGGATGGCAGCCCGAACGGCGGAGCCGGAACCGGCGGCGCGGAAGGCAACGGTCCGAACAACAGCACACCGCCCTGGCCGTAAGGGTTAGGCAGGATATACATTCGATCAAAAGAAGAACCCCTATACACCATTCGTTCGCCTCAAAACTGAGGCGGACGAATGGCGCATTTGAGCGTTGGGAGTGAAACCATGAAAGAAGAGAGTGTAGCATGGTCTCTGTTACGGCACTGGATGACCATTTTTCTCCTGTGGTTATTCATGTGGATGTGTTATGTCTACAATAACTACATGAGTGCTTCAATAGCTCATTACATCTCAGATTATGGCGCGCATCTCTACAGGAACGCATCTATTTTGCTGGTTTATGCGCTTGTAAGCCGCGAGTTCATGCGAATGTACTACTATGTCGATAACAAGTTGGCCGCCTGGAAGATCGGAATGCTTTGGGCAGGGCTCTCGATTCTATCAGACTTTTTCTTTTGGAAAACGCTATACCATCTTGATTTCACCACCATGTTAAAACCCTTTTTTATTTGGGAAGGCAGCCTCTACCCGATACAACTTACCGGATTGTTTGCGGCTCCCATCTTTGCTCACCGCATGCAGCGTCGGCGCGACTATTTTGAAAGGCGACGTCAGCTGAAACGGTTGCAACGCGCACAACGACCCGATCCGGTCGAAAGAACGTCCCCCTATCGCCCCAAACCTGTGCCATCCCAGGAAACGATGGAAAGCAAAGGAGCCCTGTCGTGATCCAGCGAGAATACCAGGTCCACCCGGATGTCGTTTTACGGGACGACTTTGATGACGGGGCGGTGCTGTATGATCCCTCGACCAGCAAAGCCTTCAACATGAATGAGATCGGCGTTCTCATCTGGAACGCGCTTCGCGAGAAGGGTACGGTTGCGGGATGTGTCGCCGAGCTTCAAGCGCGATGCGACAACGCCCCGGATGATGTGCAAGGCGCCGTTGCTGATTACCTCCAAACGCTAATGAAACAGGGGCTTGTGGGTCGTGTCGAGAAACGTTGAAACGGACTGCTTTTTATCGTTTACGGACTCGTTTTCCTGGTCGTTCCACGCAACCACGGCCTGTACGGACTGGCTACGAACATTTGCAACCATTCTTTGCGCAGGTGAATCACTTCCGGCACAGCCCCACGCAACCTACACATTGGGAGTCGGCCTGCAGCACGACCTGGGGGAAGTGGCCGTTTCACTTCCATCCGTGCAAGCAGATAACTCCCTTCCGGACACATGGCCAAGCCGGCCATTAGGCAACAACCGGTTGTATACACATCCTATGGGGCGCACATTTGCAGTGGCGCTGCAATCACCCGACCGCGGTCAGTATTCCTACCTCGACATGTGGTATGCTTTGCAGCCGATCTACCGGCAGGCGCTCAGCGTTGGCGGTTTGTCGGTCCATGGCGCTGTGGTGGTCCATGAAGGCCGGGCGGTGCTGGTCTCGGCTTCGGGCGGAACCGGCAAGTCGACCCTGGCCCGCAAGACACCACCGGGATGGACAGCGATTTCTGACGACGAGGCGCTGTTGCTGCCGGACCCGAGCGGCGGCTACCGCATCCATCCCATGCCCACCTGGAGCGATTACCTGCTCGACAAGGCGCGCAACACGTGGGACGTGCAAACCGGCTACCCGTTGGCCGGGGTCTGTTTCCTGAAACGGTCGCCTGTGGATTCGCTGGAGCCGCTGGGTCAGGGGCAAGCTGCGGTGCTGCTGGATCAATCCTGCTCCCAGGTCTTGCAGAAGCGGTGGCATGACGAGTCCACTGCGTTGTCGGTGCAACGTCGCAGACGGGTATTTGACGTCGCGGCGGAGGTCAGCAGGCGGCTTCACGCCTTCATCCTGAACGCCACCCTCGAAGCACGTTTCTGGCCCGCTCTCGAAGACACTCTGCACTGCGAGGCCATGCGATGATAGGGAGACGTGAAACGAGAAGCCGTGCTGTAAAGCCGCCTGTGGGGGCTCGCATCTTCTATTATCACGGCGGCAGCATGCGACCATCGCTGAAAACACTGGATCGTCTGGCTGTGGTTCCTGCTGCGCCGAAGCAGATCACCATTGGCGACATCCTTGTATTTCGCTGTCCTGGTATGGCAGGCAACACTGTCCATCGTGTCATCGAGGCGCAAAACGGCTGGTACCGTACTCAGGGCGACAACAACCCAAAGCCGGACCGCAACTGGATACACCTTGACCAGGTTGTGGGGAAGGTCGTAGCGGTGGATCGTCATGGCGCCTGGGTCGCTCCGCCAAAGCGGGGCGAGCAAAAACGTTCTTCACATGGAAGCTTCCGCAGACTTCTGGGAAAAACTTCCAAGACGATGCTTGCCCCCTTCCGGCCAGGCCTGACCCACATGGTGAATGCGTTTGGACGCATCACCCGGTATCAGAAACCTGTCAGCGAAGAGTACCGACTCACCATGCTGGGTCGCACATTGGCAACCTGTACTTCTGAGGAATCGAATTGGCGAATAAGGTCACCGTTCTCGCCGTTCATAAATGAGATCAACCTGTCCCCGCCCCGTTCTCGCATTGCCGGAATATCAGCGGAATCACAGAGCGGGGTCTGCGCATGACGATGGCCTCGCTGAACAGCACTCCCCTGCTGCGATTCCTTCGCCAGGTCTGGCGTTGGACTCCGGGATTGATGGTCAGTACAACGCTGCTGACAGCCGCAAACGGCCTCCTGGGTTTCGGGCAGCTCTACGCTTTGAAACTCTTGATCGACACCTTTACCCGCACCATCGAACAGCCGGACTCACCCCTGCACAGTGGTCAGGCGGTTGGACTGGTTGCGCTCTTGGGCGGATTCCAGATCCTCCGCGTTTTGCTTGGCAATGCGTCGCGGTATGTCAACCAGAAGCAGCTCCTGATTGTACAGGACCGGCTACAGGACAGCTTGAACCGTCAGTCCGCCCGCCTCAGCCTGGATTATTACGAGCAAGCGGCTCACAAGGACACCCTGCACCGTGCGCAACGGGAAGCCGGCTACCGTCCCGCTAATGTCATCCGCGCCATGAACAGCCTGGTCAACGCAGGCATCAACCTGCTGCTACTGGGCGGTCTGCTGGTGTATCTCAACTGGGGCATTGCGTTGCTGCTGGCGGTCTCCATGATCCCGCAGCTCCTCATCCGTCTCCGGCACTCCGACCAGGTGTATCGCTGGGAACGCTCCGAAACCACACGCGAGCGATTGGCGCGCTACTATGCCTGGATGGTAACGAGCGACCTCTATGCGAAGGACATCCGGCTGTATCGTCTGGGCGAAGTGTTTGCGGATCGTTACCGCGCGTTGCGGGATCGTCTGCGGACGTTGCGGTTGAGTCTCGCACGACGGCAGGTGGTGTTTGAAATGCTGGCCTCGCTGTTCAGTGTGCTGGTCCTGTTGGGGTGTTTTGCCTGGTTGGTCCAGCAGACCTTCGCGGGAGCGTTGACACTGGGCGCACTGGTCCTGTTCATCGGAGCCGGCCAACGGGGCTACGGCGCCATTCAGCAGGGTGTCATGAACGTGGCGGGGCTGACGGAAAACAACCGCTTCCTGATCAACCTCTATGAATTCTTTGACTTAAAACCCACGCTGACCTCAATCGCACCTGCCGCTACAAAGCCGACCAACCCTCCTGCCGGGATTGCCTTTCAAGAGGTGTCCTTCGCCTATCCGGGACAGAAGCAACGGGTTCTCGATAGCATCAACCTGATCATTCGCCCCGGCGAAATCGTTTCGCTGGTCGGCCCCAACGGCTGCGGGAAAACCACCCTGATTAAGTTGCTGTGCCGTCTGTATGATCCGACCTCCGGCAGCATTACCCTCAACGGAATTGATCTGAGAACGGTCGAGCCGGCGGAGCTGCATACCCGCTTTGGCATCGTCTTCCAGGACTACTCACAGTTCCATCTTTCGGCCCGGGACAACATCGGGCTGGGCGACACGCTGCGGAATGTGGACCGGGACACCCTCCGGGCAGCGGCCAAACGGGCCGGTGTCGACACGCTCATTGAATCGCTCCCCAACGGATACGACACGGTGCTGGGCAACTGGTTCGAGGGCAGCCGTCCTCTCAGCATGGGCGAATGGCAGAAAATCGCCCTGGCGCGGGCGTTGTTGCGTGACGCCCCCATCCTGGTTCTCGACGAACCCACCAGCGCCATCGACATCCACACCGAAAACGAGTTTTACGACAACTTCGAGCGCCTGGCGCATGGACGCACGGTCATCATCGCCAGCCACCGTCTGAAGACGGTAACCATGGCCGACCGGATCATCCTGATGCGCGAAGGCCGCATCGTCGCTGACGGCGACCAGCGTCTGCTTGATTATTACGGCTACACCGAGCGCCAACCTGCAGCGACCTTATCAAATCCGGGCGAGACGCGATGACAGGACTGGCAATCAAACAGCGTCCGCATCTGCTTACCCTGTTGACGCCTGAACAATGGACCACCTGCCAGTTGCTGGGAACCCGCAATGCTCCTTCACCTGAAATGATTCAGCAGCATGAAAACCGATCCACAACCACCGAACGCGGGATTCCAGCGCCAGCCCCCCACGAGTGTCATTCCGGCGAAAGCAGGAATCCAGAGGCAGCCCCCCACGAGTGCCATTCCGGCGAAAGCAGGAATCCAGAGGCCGATCACCACGAGTGTCATTCCTGCGAAAGCAGGAATCCAGAGGCAGCCCCCCACGAGTGTCATTCCTGCGAAAGCAGGAATCCAGAGACAGATCACCATGAGTGTCATTCCTGCGAAAGCAGGAATCCAGAGGCAGCCCCCCACGAGTGTCATTCCTGCGAAAGCAGGAATCCAGCCTCTGTGCGAAGCTCCACTTGTTCGCCCACGCTCACCATCGGGCAATGGCAAACTCTGCACCGCTTCGCCCGTCACCAGGGCCTCAGCAGCGCTGTCTGGCGTGAGATCCGGCAGCACGGCCTCGAGGATCATGTCGCCGAAAAAATCCGCAACCAGTTCGAGGCGACATCCAAGCAAGACGCCGCCCGCTCCATGGCGCTGCACTCGCAGCTCAACCGGGTACTCCAACATCTGCATGACGTCGGCCTGCAAGTCGTCGTGCTGAAGGGCGCCGCGCTGGCGTACACCCTCTATCCCGATCCCGCCTGCCGCACCATGCGCGACATCGACCTGCTGGTGCGTAAGCAGGACGTGAACGCCACAGTGAAGGCGCTGGTAGAGCTGGGCTACCGTACCACCCCCATGCCGGAGCACCTCGACGCCCGCGTTGAGGGGCACGTCCTCCTGATCGCCCCCGGAACCGGAGCAAAAATCGAGCTGCAATATTTCCCCGGCCGGAACTTCTTCCCTGCACTGGAACAAGACAACAACGGCTCGTTCTGGTCACGCATCCAGCCGGTGACCATCGCGGGGGCGCCAGCCTATGAACTTGGGCGCGAGGACACCCTGGCTTACCTGTGCTATCACACCGCCCACCACAGCTACCAGGTCTACTGCTTCCGCGCCCTGTATGATATTACACTCCTTCTAATGGGGTGTGACACAACACTGGACTGGCAGCGCGTGATACGCTTTGCCCGGAACCACACCCTGCAACACGCCATCGCGCTACCGCTGTTGCTGGCGAAACACCTGTACCACGCCCCTGTACCGGACATAATTCAGGATCACCTGACTACACCGTGGTTGCGAAAACGGGCATTGGGAGTCGCGCTGAAGCTGGCGTTGAATACGGATCATCGTGTCGAGCGCGTGCCTCCGCCGGGACGGGAACTGCTGCAAAGAAATACGATGACTGGGGTCCTCGGTTTAGTCTGCGAGGAGATCCCGTCGTCAGTCAAACAGAAGCTTAGTAGCTGGAATAGTTCACGGTAGAACTACGGTAGTGAATTACAGACTGAATAGTCGGAAGGGATCATAAAAAACAAAGTAATGAATCATAGAATTTGTACTTGGAATAGTTCCCGAAAGAACCACGGTAGTGGTTCATTGCCATAGCCCCGGGTCAGCGAAGCGCCACCCGGGGGAAGGCGAGGCCACACAGTTCTTACTCCGGCAGGAGTAACCTGACTGTGGCTGTGGTTGTGGTTGTGAAAGGCACAAATGGTGCAGGCGGCCCTCTGCCGGGGTTGCCAAGCTGTGGCGGCTATCGATCCCCCACCGTGCGCGCCATCCATCTTCGCGTTCGCTTCGACGTGATAGCAACAGACGGCGCGGGACGGTTGGCTAAGACAGGCAACCACTGCCGTGGTTTCAAATCTGCCACGGACAGCAAATGGTCCTGTCAGGTCCTGAAGCGCGTCTGTTTGCGCTGGTGACCTGACAGAGAACCGGGGTGATTGCGAACCTGATGGGTCTTCTTTCGGCACTGTTTCAGTATTCTGTGAATGAGCTCTTGTCTCACGCACATTCTCGCTTATCTTAACTTATGAGCAGGATCTGGGATTCTTCACTATGAACGGTTATCAAGCGCAAATACTGGTTCATTCAGATGGGGGGAGTTATGTGGATCCAATGCCGATACTGGTTTGCCGGAATTGTACTCGTCGTATTCTTGTATAACGATGCGCTGGGTGAGAACTACGCCCTGTCTTCGTAGGAAGCCCGCAGCCCGGCGTTCTTGGCGGTTTGTGCGGGCGATTTCTGCGGGTGACACAGTAGAAAGTGTCCAGCATTTTGAGTTCGTTCTCGATCCGAACAGCTCGGTTCCCGAGTCGGAATTCAACGGCATCCCGACCGAGTTTGCGATAGCTGCAGCTTATCAGAATCCGTTTAATTCGAGTATGACGGTTGTAATAGCTGTCCCAAGCACGTCCATGATCCAAGTTTCTATCTATAACTTGCTTGGGAAACAGGTTGCCACTCTGGCAAGTGGTCGTTATGAAGCCGGGTACAGACAATTCCATTTCGACGCCAAGAATCTTACCAGCGGAACTTATTTCATCCGTGCATCCGCGCAAGGTCAGATAAATCATATCCAGAAAGTGATGCTGTTACGGTAATTCCGCGGGAGTACACTCCATTTTCAGAACAGATAACTGAAGCCGAGGGGGAAAGATGCGTGACATATGGTTTCGAATCGCTACCTGTGCTGTTTTGGCACTTGGGAACACCAGCCTGATTCATGCTACTATCCAGTGGCAAGAATACCGAATGGGATCGCAGTTCATTGGTCCGCACAGAGCATACATGGTAGATCTTGATCAGGACGGTGATAATGATATTCTTGTAGCTGCCGGGCACTTTTCCGAATCGGTCAGTTGGTTCGAGAACACCAGTACAGACAACGGCTTCACATTTGCCCACCACAACATCATCACAGACTTCAACGGCTGTTGCGCCGCGGATGCTGCGGATTTGGATGGAGATGGCGATCTGGATGTGGTTGGTGTGGCTCGTTATGTCCTCGGAACTACTTTCAGGTGGGCTGAGAATGATGGATCTCAGAACTTCACTGTTCACTCCATAACAGTAACAGATGATGGTGGAAGGGACATTTGCATTAACGATCTGGATGGCGATGGCGATAAAGATGTGATCGTCGCTGATGATATGGGAAGCGCCATCTACTGGTTCGAAAATGATGGCGAAGCCAACTTCACTTTTTACACCGTCGCCACTGGATTTGACTGGGCGACCTCAGTCTCTTCACTGGATCTTGACGGTGATGGCGATCAGGACATCCTGGGGGCAGCGAGCAACATCAACGCAATCAAATGGTGGGAAAATGATGGAAGTGAGAATTTCACCGAGAACGTGATTGTAAATAATTTTGGCGGCGCAAGCTGTGCCTATGCCATTGATATTGACGAGGATGGCGACATGGATGTCGTTGGCTCAGCAAGTGAAGCCAACGCCTTCGCATGGTTCGAAAATGATGGTTCAGAGACTTTTACACAGCACACACTGGGAACTGGATTCTTCAATCCAAGCCATGTCTACGCCGGCGATATCAACCATGACACTTTTATTGATGTGATCGGCCCCAGTTATGAAGCCTTGACATGGTGGGCCAATGATGGAAATGAAACCTTTACCGCATTCACGCTTCCCGTTACCTATGTGGAGTTTTCAACGATCTGCGATATTGATGCAGATGGTTACAATGATGTCGTTGCTGGTGAAGGAGACGATGGCTACATCTCATGGTGGAGAAACCTGAGTAATGCACCCAACGGTTTCACATTCTCCCAACCCGACAGCGCCATTGCTATTCATAGCGACACATTGACACTTTCATGGGAAGCGACCACCGATCCCGACGAAGACGCGCTTTCCTATAAGGTGCAATGGTCCGAGCAAACCAATTTTCATGAATTTCGTGCGGATACGGTCCTTGAATCTAGTGTTACCATTGACAGCTTGCAGGATGATACGACCTATTACTGGCATGTCACTGCTCTCGACACCAATGGTGGTCATACTGCAGGACAAAGCGGGACCTACTGGAGCTTCAGTGTTGATATTTATCAACCACCTGATCCGTTTTCCCTGATCAGTCCTGATGCGGAAGACACTTGCTGGACGCTTGATACCCTGTTCACCTGGCAACGGACCTTCGATCCTGATCCCTATGACACATGGGTCCATTACGATGTCTGGCTGGATACACTTGCTGATTTGTCCACTGCGATATTGGTCGGGGACAGCATTCCTGATACGGTATTCCAGTTCCTGAATCTGCTTGACTACAAGACGTATTATTGGACCGTTCGAGCGACCGACAGCAATACGGGTGGAACCCGGGCTTCCGACACTCTGCATTTCCAGACGTACTTGCCGGAATCGCCTGGAGCGTTCAGCCTTGCTTTCCCGCATGACAGCAGTCGCGTGGACGAGGATACCGTAACCGTAAGATGGTTATCATCCAATGAACCCGATCCGAATGATCTGATCACTTATCACGTTGAGTGGTCGATAGATCCGACGTTTGCCGATTTCAATTCCGCTACGACAACCGATACCTTTTTCACTATCACCGAGATCGCTGAGAACCTTTCCTCGTTGTGTGACAGAATGAATTGGGAACTGGATGAGTTGGCAGACGACCAGACGGTTTACTGGCGGGTGTGGGCAGTTGATCTGTTTGAGCTTGTTACCTGGGCGCTTCCGGGTGAAACAGGGTGGTCTTTCGAGGTTTATATCCCTCAACCTCCAAACACTTTCGGCCTGATCGCCCCTGCAGATGAAATCGTCATGGATCAGTTGTCCTGGCAATTTGAATGGGACAATACCATTGATCCGGACCCGGGTGATTCAATTGTGTACGAGCTGGAAATCTCAACCAACGAGTTCTTTATCGACACGATGGTTGTTTACTACCATGCCGGTGAATCGCACCATCATCATGTGCCCTTCCTCGGTGATGATACGGACTACTGGTGGCGGGTCCATGCTATTGACACGAACACTAACGGGATCTACTCCAACGAGACTCGGACCTTCCACACTGCCATGCCGGAACGACCGACACCGTTCGAGCTGCTTGATCCGGCAGATGGCGACACCCTGGCGAGTGAGGTAGAGCTGGCCTGGTCCATGTCCTGGGATCCGGATCCGGGTGAAGATGTCAGCTTCGATGCGGTATTCACCCTCACACTTGATGACGAAAGTGATACCACCCTGGTCTTCCCTGCTCTATCCGATACGCTGTACAGCGCCTCCTTACCCGATTCACTGAACCTTGAATACTGGGAGGACTATATGCACGTGGACTGGTTTGTGCAGGCGATTTCGGCAGGTGATACAGTGGAAAGCGATCAACATTTCGAGTTTGTTCTCGAACCGAACAGCTCTGTACCAGAGGCTGAGTTCACAGGCATCCCCTCGACATACGAAATCGCGGCCGCCTATCCGAATCCGTTTAACTCCAGCATCTCAATCGTCATCGCACTACCAGAACAGACGGATCTTTCGGTTGAAGTATACAACCTGTTGGGCGAGAAGGTGGCCGACCTGCACATGGGGACTGTAGCGGCGGGTTACAGACAGTTGGTGTGGAATGCACAAAACATGTCCAGCGGGATTTACTTCATCCGTGCGCAGGTTCCCGGCAAACTGAACCAGCTAAGGAAGGTCATTCTGCTGCAATAACAGAGAATGCGGATCGTTTACGACTTGTCGGAGCTCAGCTCTTTGAACTTGCGTCCCGCATACACAGCGCTGTACACCCACAATGCCGCCACGATCAGGGTCAGCTCGCCGATCACGCCCTCCTGCACCACTGCTACGGGTTTCGTATGGTTCGTGTCGTCGCCAGTTCTTGAATTTTTTGTGTTCTGTTTTCTGTATTCTGCTCTCTGTTTTCTGCGGGATCCCACCCACCCCACGACGTCGGGGTCCAGGGGCGAAGCCCCCTACCATGTAAATGTACTTGCCAAACTATATATTTTCCAGTCCTTCCAAAACTTCAATCAAACGATATTTTCGCTTGTGTTCCTGGCGAAGTTGCTTCAGGTAGGTTACGAACTGGTGTCGCTGGTTTTGATCAGACTGCACTTTCCCTGCTTTTGAAAGGTATTTCGCTGCTACCATATATGCTTTGGGCTTAACTTGATTAATCTGATTTTCCGCCAGTTGTTTCCAGATGTTAACGGCAAGGTCCGGCTCATCCTCGCGAATAACACCAGCGACCTCATCAGCTTTCCTGTGAGAAACCCCGTGTCCCTTCTTGACAGCTTTCTGAAACCAGGAGAGTACATTCGCTGAATCATTTTCAGCAAGTGCAATGTCAAGCAATACGCTATATTGCGGAAAGCGGGCCTTGTTTAAAGCTCTTTTGTCTTCATGAAGGCCAGTGGCCGGCAAGGGCCAGTCCGGTTGCTGTTCCGGTCGAGAACCCTTCTCCAGCCAGGTCAGCAAGCGCTTCCTGACAATGTCGCCAACGCCCGCCTTTTCAGCGTTGCGTATACAGACATCAAAACCATAAGCCAAGGGATAGAGCAAGAATTTTTCAACCGAATAGGCCGTAACCGCAGGCCAGTCTTCGCGCAATTCATGAATCTTCAGCCACGCATCTTCCAGACATTGGCGCACAGAGTAGTCTGTGTTTCCAGCGGCTTTCAAGCCTCGCCAGATCCATTTTTCCGCTTCGTCCAGACGATTGGCTTCTATCAGGCGATCTACCACTCGATCATAGCGATTTGTAATCTCCGCTTCTCTTTCACACAATGAAATGATCTTGCTGGAACGTCCTGCTTGTTCCAATGCGTAGATGATCCAGTCATATTGCACATTTCGTCGCCATTTCGACTCGATAGTTGCCGGCTCTCTAACATCCCCGGAGCCATAAAGCTGTTCCATCAAGCGGTCCGACGTTTCCGCCCAAACCTTTTCAGATTGTACTGATCGTATATATTCTTTTATATTCATACAAATGTTGAATTTATCTTGCAAAATAGCATCAATACCCCACAGTATTTTTTCTGTCGGTGTTTGTGATGACTGCTTGAGCGCTTCAACGATGATGGGAATGCAGCGAGCGATCTCTTCTTCAGTATTACCCTCATCATCTGATTCCTCAATTTGCTCATTGCCGGCACGAATCAATTCTTCACCAAGTTCAAGCACTTCGTCAGGATACCCCTTTTGCAACAACAATTCCAACCGAAATCGTATTTTGGAATAATCCGGTGTAAATCCTTTCCCACTCCAATAGTTATGATAACCATGTTGACCGCTGGTTTTGAGAATATCACGCTGCAACATATCTACAATAGCATCCACAACGGAATTATCACTGCCAGAATGGAACAAAATATCATTACCCAATTGCGGATATTGCTTGGTAATTAGCAAAATCAGTTTGATCAGATCTTTTTTCTTTAGTTTATCGAGTTGTTCTTGTACGATCCTGGGATGCGGTGTTGGATAACTCACATGCGAAGATGGCCCCAGGTCGTCATCCCAGTCTTCTTCCTCTTCCCAATCCTCCTTCCAATCCTCTTCATAGTCCTCTTCACAGTCCCATTCGTCATCTGCATCCTCATCGAAGGGTTCAGCATTCAGCAAATCATAGCGTGGATCGTTTTCTTTGACAGCTGGAACAAGCGTCTTAGACCTCACTTTCTTCTGATAATCCAGGATGACCGCAACTCCATGCTTGCATTCGAGCTCATAAGGACAGGTACAGAAACAATCCACCTCTCCATCCTCGTCACCCATCACAATCATGGTTGCGTATCGTTCAGTCCCCATCACCCAGGCCAGCAGACGGTCATTCCCGTCTGTAACCAGGTCCGTCACCGCACCCGATCTTTGGTAATCCCGACCACGGGAGAATACCTTCTCGCCGAACCAATCAATGAGTTCAAAGGCAGGCATGCTCGACAGACGCTCGAGCGGAGTCTTCTTTTTGGACATATCTTCTTCCTGTACGTGAGGTAATGACAAACAATCTCTTGAAAACACCTAACCCGGATATTTCACGAGCAGTCATTTCTTTGAAATTATAGGGCCTGTTGCACAATAGGAACCGATCGCATTCTACGACAGTCTGCTTCGCGGGAATGAGATCCATTGGACATTTTGATACAGTCTGCTTCGCGGGAATGACACAATGGGACATTGTTTTCAAGTTCCTATGTTAAACGACAGGCGCATCACTCTAATACAACCAGGGTATCAGTTTACGAACCCGTTTGCTGTAAGCCGCATACTCCGGGAACTTCTCGCGCAGCCAGGCTTCTTCCTTGCGGGATTTCAGATCGAAGAACACAAAGAGGATCAGGGTCAGAATAAGGCCGGGCAGGTGCTCACGCCACAGCGAAAAGCCAAAGGTCGCCAGGATCAGGGCGGTATAGATCGGATGCCTGACAATCCCGTAGGCGCAATTCTGCACCAGGTTTGAATCTTCACGGGGTTTCGGAAAAGGCGTCAGATTCCGTCCCAAACAAATCAGCCCGGCGGTTCCCAGGAAACCGCCTCCAATAAAGAACAATCCGCCCAGGTACTCCAGCCACTTGGGAAAAGCGACCTGCCAGACACGTGGGCTCCAGAACACCGCCGCAAAGATCACGAGCTGAATCAGGAACCAGCCCTCACCCCGCTTACCCATCGTCATCAACCCTGACTTCCGGCGGGGGTGTCCAGCCGAAGTCCACGTAGCGCCACATCACCTCATCGCCGTGGAATTCCAGCAGCGCGTAGCCTTCCTGAAAGCCGTCCCTCGGGCCTTTCCACCACGCTCCCGACACCGCCCCGATGTTCGCCAGCTCCATATCACGGAAACGATAGCTCTCGTTGATGTGCAGATGCCCCGCCAGCGCCAGTTTCACCGGATGCTTCTCCAGCACCGCGAGGACCTCGTTGCAGTTGTTGATGCAGGTCTTGGGGTGCTCCGGCTCCAGGTTCCCCTCCTGCCACTCCGGCGCATTGGACAACAACGGGATGTGCATAAAGACGACCGTGGGCCTGCCCGACGCCGCCAGGTCTTCCTCCAGCCAGGCAAGCTGCTCTGTATCCACGTACCCGTGATAATTCCGGTCCCTGATGCCGATGGAGTCGAGGGTGACAAAATGCCAGCCCTGATGATCGAACGAATAGTACGGCTTATCCAACTCGAACCGTTGCAGGTAGTAGGTCTTGCCATACAGCGGGTCATCCGGGCTCACGCCGCTCTCTTCGTACACGCCGAAGCAGTCATGGTTGCCAATGGTATGATGCACCGGGATGTCCACGTCTTCCAGAGCGCGAAAGAAGCGGTGGTACTGATCGTCCGCCTCGGCCTTGTCCGTCGCCAGGATATCGTAGGCCAGATCGCCGCCGGTCATTATGAATTCCGGCTTCTGCGGCAGACCCTGCACATGCTCCAGACTGGCCTTGAAGCCCGCCTCCCCTTGATGATACCGGTTGACGTGCATGTCTGTCAGGAAGGCGACGGTATAATCAGGTTTTCCCCCGGCAAAGGTCCGAATGGGCCAGGGTGTGGCGGCGATACCGATGGCGCCGGCGGTAACCCCCAGAAACCTGCGACGTGAAAGATGCTGCATGAGTAATCTCCGGCTCGTTTTCTGCTGCTATCTTACATACGAATAGGCATCCAGCTTGCACTCCTGTTGTCCTTGCGCGTAGCCGGACACATACTGCCCGCAATTGCTGCCGATCTGGTTCTCTTCCAGCTCGCCAATGCTGATCAGCACAGGATAACCTGCCTCCACCAACTCCTGAACTGACTCCCGGATGGCCGTTTCGCTGACCAGTCCATTGGCAACGCCATGCTGCTGCGCACGGAAGGTCGGGTTGATGGGTGTCAGCTTGATGAGGAACAGCTCCGGATTGAAATACTCCCGCATCCTCTTCGCAGTCAACACGGCATCCGGTGTGAGGGCGAAGTTCAACGATACCTTGCGTCCCCCTGATACATGAAACCGCGCGGCATACTCAGCGATCTGCTCAGGCGTCCAGGTCTTCACCGGCACAAGCCGTTTACGCGCCTCCCAGTCCAGCGTGTGTATGGAAAACTGCAGCTGGAAATGCTGTGGAAACAGGCGGTGACGCAGCTCGAGCAGTTCCTCGAAGAACGGATCGCGACCGGACGGGGCGACCGTCGAAACGCACGGCATCAGGCCATCTACCGGGTAGCGCTTCGGGAGCTGGCGCAGTACATCGAGAACCGCGTTATTCAGCGACGGCTCCCCCATGCGCGCGAACTGGATCTTCCACAAGCCGGTTTCTGGCAATGGCGTGTCAAACCGGAACCGGACCAGCACGTTGATCTGGGCGAGCATGTCTTCCGCGCTGATGGCTCCATGATACTCACCGCCCGCATCACAGAAAGAGCAGCCCACCGGGCAGCCATACGAGGTCGAGATGATGTTCACCCATTTTTCTCGCATGGGTTTGGGGGGCTGCACAGATTCCACGAACTCCAATCGTCGTCCCGAGTCCGTCTCCCCCACGAACACCGTAGCCAGATCGTCGCGTCCCATCCTGCTGAGTATCTTCACCGTTCGTCTGTCTCCCGAAGTCGTTCCTCGATCTGCATGGCGGCCTTGATCCCGTCGCCCACTGCCACCGCAGTCTGACGATAGCGTCCCTGCACGACATCGCCGATCCGCCAGAGCCTTCTCAATGCCTCAAGCTCCTCCAGTTTGTCCCGTAAGGAAGGAGCAAGATAGCGTAAATCCACACGCCGCCCAACCGCCGCGAGCACGTAATCCGTTTCCTCTGTGGAGCTTCCGGCATCGCCGTCCTCCCAGGACAGCTCTACCCGTTCGCCTCGCTCCCGCACCGCCCTCAGTATGCGGCCTGACCGGATGGTGATACCGTCGTGTGCTGCGGCGCGCTTTTCCAGCAACGCCAGGCAGCGAGGCTGCCGGCCACGCAGGTTGATGGTCACCCGGTGGCCACGCCGGGCCAGGTTCAACGCGTAATCAAACGCCGCGTCGCCGCCGCCGAGCACGGTCACATGGGCGTTTGTCGCACGAGGCAGGTCTGCTACTTCCAGGAAACATCGCGACCCGGACAGCTCCATCCACTTCTCAATTCCCGGGGGCTCTTTGGGGATCGTTCCTGTCGCCAGGACCAGAAACCGGCTCTCCCGGGAGGCGCCATCCACCTCGAACTGAAACTCATCCTTCTCCCAGTGCAACTTTGTTACATCCGCATACTGTACTTCTATCTTCCATTCTTCCAGGTGGCGTTTCAGCAGCTCGACCAGCGCCGGGCCGGGAATACCCTTCGGAAAGCCGGGATAGTTCTCCACCAGGTTGGCGTTGTGGAGCAGGCCGCCGAAGCGACGGCGCTCGAACAGTGTGAAATCCACACCGGATCGTTTGAGCTGGATGGCGGCGGCAATACCGGCGGGACCTGCGCCGACAATAGCGACATCGGATCGCACGGCCGTCATTCCCTCCCCCGAAGCGCGTCAAGGATTTCCTCGACCGTAGCGATCTGAGCCACACCATGCGCCAGCGCTCTCAAGCTGCCGATGTGAAGCTCCTCGGTATAGGTCGCTGTGCCGTCCGCCAGGAAGACCATGTTGAAGCCTCGCACAAACGCCGCCCGTGCAGTGGTCTCGCAGCAGAGATGAGTCATGACACCGCCGATGATCAATTTTTGGGTTTGCATATCATCAAGTAACGCTTCAAGATCTGATCCGTAAAACGCATCATATTGAGGTTTTGGAACGACCTGATCCGCCGCTTGATCTACACCTGACGTCAACGCTGCATAAGGATGATCCGCCGTGATCACATCCCGCCACCAGCGCCCCATCATGCCCGCATCGTGCTCCGTGTTGAGGTGCCGTGTGGCGATCACAGGACTACCGGCTGCTTTGCAGGCGTCGGCAAACTCCAGCAGCCAGGGCAGTATTGCTGGCGCGGACGGCACAAAGGCATGGCTGTCTTCGTTGAGGAACACCTCCTGCATGTCCAGCAGCAGCAGGGCGGTTTTCTGTGGGACCAATTCGACTGGCGTAGTTCTGCGGTAGCTGCGTACATCTTCAAGCCACTCTCGCGTTTTCACTTGCCGGTTGGCCGCCGTCAGATAGGCTTCGCGTTGCACTGAACTCCCCAAAGAAAACCCCGCCGCATCCCATTCACAGTGGATTCCAGCAGGGTTGATTGATTGTACTTGGATAGCTTTTCAGATCAACACGTCACACAAAGGTTTTTACCAACTCCTTGTGCAGCCCGTCGAGTTCGCTGTACGCCTTGTTGATCTGGTTGATCTTGTCTTTCAGCATCGCCATCAGGCGTTTCTTCTCCACGCCGTTGCGCAGGATCAGCAGCAGGTCGTCGTTCTCCCATGGTTTCTCAATGTACTGGAAGAGGCCGACCTCGTTGATCGCCTTGATGGCGTTCTCTTTGTCCGCGTATCCGGTGAGGATGACGCGGGGCGCTTCGGGTTGTAAATCGCGGACTTTCCCCAGGAAAGTGATCCCGTCCATCTCCGGCATCAGGTAATCGGAAACCACTACATCGACCTCGTTCGCTTGAACGTACTCCAGCGCCTTCGCGGCGGAATCATAGGTTTTCACCGTGTAGTCGGTTTGCAGCGACAGGAAAGCGTTGATGCTGGAGAGCACCATTTCTTCATCGTCTACAATCACAATGGTCGCGTCATTTTCAGCCATGCTGGTCTCCGTTGAAACGTGGGTTGCTGCATACAGACAGAGCGTCTGTGTCGGCTCAAGATAGTAAAGATGGGGGCGCAGGTCACCCTCACGGTTTGGAAAACGGGAGGCGGAATTCGTGAGGCTGTCTACCTGAATTGACTGGCCCAATGGAATTTGCCCCGGGCAGCTTGATGGAAGACTCTTGGATACAAATACACTTTCGCTATGAACGAGCAGGCGGCTTTTAAAAATGTGTTCCAGTCGCTGCCCGGGTTTATACAAGAACAGTAACTGTTTGCCAAGTTTTAGCTTAGACAGGCTGTTGCACAATAGGAACCGATCTCATTCCAGCGAAGCAGACTGTATCACAATAAAAACCGCTCTCATTCCAGCGAAGGCTGGAAT
>CAZYOC010000069.1:0-18462 GCA_964648415.1 uncultured bacterium
CTCGAAGCCCTGATACTACTCGCTACTCATACCACATAAACGCATAAACCGAGTACAAGATCACGGGGGTTTCATATAGTCGCTCTCGAAAGTAAGACTCGATGGATGTGATCCCCGACTTGTTCGGGATCTCCTCCGCTTATTCGCGAAGCCACCCTGATAACGATCAAACGGTAGCGATTTTACTACAAATGAATTAACAGCACTATACAGCCATACGCTTTTCCTCTGATCCGATGCATTACTTCTCAAAAACATCGGAAATTCGATTCGTGCAACAGGCCCTGTACTGGTTATGGGGATTCACAAATTGCTTCAGCGGCCCACTGGTGGTGAAGTATATGCGAAACAAGGCAGCTTGCCATTCGTGTGCAACCTATGGGCGCCCTGTTCACGCTTCAGAGGGAACTCATCCCTTCCCGTTGCCCGGTTCCTGCGACGGGGCCATATCCTCTTTAGCCATGCCGGACGGACGGCGGCGCCGGCGTTCTACACGTTCCGCCGCCTGATCCCCGCCGGGAATTGCCAGCGACTCTTCGGCAGGTCGGGTCTCCGGCGCAAGATTGATATCGCTGCCGATCACCAGGTCGTCCTTGACATGCAACGCGCCGTTGCCCTCCGCCGACGGTTGCTTGAACAGGCCGCCGTCGGCCATCAGGAGCTTCTCGCGCAAATCCTCCCGGCGCTTCTGTTCGGCGAGACGCTCGCGTTCGGCTTCCTCCCGTTCCCGCGCCCGTTGTTTCGCCAACCGTACCTGTTCGCGGGCTTCTTCCCGCGCCAGCCGTTCATCACGGTCATCCAGCTTATCCGCCAGTCGACCGTTCGCCTTTCGCAAGTCATCCACCAGCTCCCGGAACACCCGAGTGATCTCCACCAGAAAGTTGGCCCCGCCGGACGTCTTGTCCAGCAGGTTGATACTCCACAACACCGATCCGGAATAGGGCTCGTTCAGGGTCACCCTGACGCCAAGCGATCCTTTCTTCTGGGTGATGATGTTGCCGGGCGTGCCCTCGTCCCAACGGTAGATCTCGATGTTGGCGACGGCATGCACCTCCGCGCTGTCGATCACCACCGGTTTCCCTTTCTGGGTGAACGCCTGCTCCAGGCTGGCCAGCTTCCGGTCCAGCAGGTACTTTT
The DNA here is from genome assembly GCA_964648415.1 of uncultured bacterium. GTDB lineage: Bacteria > Electryoneota > Electryoneia > Electryoneales > Electryoneaceae. The sequence continues at coordinate 1,138 of CAZYOC010000069.1, forward strand.
CAAACCGCGCAAGGTCCAATACGTCATATTCACGCAACAGTTCGGTGGACAGCAGCGCCGATACTGTCCTCGGTTCAACCCGCTTCAACTTCACCGAGATGTCGGCGGGAGCCACGATCAGCCGCAACGGTTCCCGGGGATCGTAATCATCCGCAAACCGGATGTCCCAGTCCCGCGCAAACGCGTTTCCCGCTATCACCAGAGCCAACAGGCCGGCAAGTACGTTTCTCATGGTCACACCCACAGTTACCGGTTCCAGGAGCGGCCCGCCTTCCGCGGGTTCTCCTGTTCTTCTCTCTTTATCGGCGACAACAGGAAAAACTTAAGCCGAACCTGAGCAATTCTTCATCCACTCCTGGAGGTTTCTCGTCCCTTGGAGATCAAGAGTCAAACAGGTGCAACGGCCCATTGGTGAATCGTGGCGACAGCAATGACATGTGGTGGGAATGCTCCGTCTATTCAGGTCTGTCTGCCTGTTCTGGTGTGATTCCCGTTTCTGGTGTAACTTTGCAATTCGGGCAAATCAGAGCTGCTGCCGGCGGCCGTTTTTATCGTTCTGATCGGTCTGGCTCTGGAGAAGGGTTTCCGCTTCGGGCATCCACCAGGAAGTGAGGATTCCCAGCAGCGCCAAGCCGCCCAGCACGATCAGCAGCGCACGGATGCCGGCAAACTGGGCGATCACGCCCAGGCCGCCGCCGACCAGTGTCAGCAGCCCGGAGAAGGTGTTGGAGAAGGCAACGTAGGTGGGCCGGTCGTCGTCGGGCGCGGCGTCGACCACGTAGGTCTTGCGTCCCAACCGCACTCCGGCGGTAGCGAGGCCGGAGAGGAAGAACACGGGGGTATACATCCAGGGCGTGGCGTCGTCACCCAGCAGCAGCCCCAGGCCCAGCGCGGCCAACACCGTGAGCACCGCCACCCCGCAGCCGGCCATCAGCACCCGACGGCTGGAAGCATCAGCATACTTGCCCCAGATACTGCTGGACACGGTGGCCGAGAAACCCGTCACGAGCACGAACAGGCCCAGGTTGCCCAAGTCGCCGCCGAACAGGTTGCGGGCGTGGAGCGCGTAGAAGGGGAGAGCCAGCTCCACCGCCAGCAGGGCGAACCCGCGCGCGGCGAGGAACTTGGCGAAGCCGGGTGTCTCACGGACCAGTTGAAAGCCGCGTCCGGCTTCTTTAAGGGCGTTGCGGCCGCCGGATTTCGCCCCGGGCAGCTCGCTGATCATGCCGAACAACACCGCCGCCACCGCCCAGAGTACCGCCGCGATGCCGATCAACCAGAGATATGTGTCCAGCTCCTGGGCGCCTTGCAGGCGGAGTTTCAGCCACAACCCGGCGCCGAGGGTCAGCAACCCGCCGATGGTGGCGCGGACCCCGAGCAGACGTCCCCGGCGACGCTTGGGGATAGTCTTGCCCACCACATCGCTGAACGCCACCGATCCGGTCCCGCTGGCGATGGAAAACACCGCCAGCAGGCCAAGCACCGCCCAACCGGCCAGGTGACCCGGAAGCGACAGCGCGGCGAAGATCATCCCGGCCAGCATCACCGCCTGGGTCGCGCCTGCGCCGGTCCAGAACCATTTTCTGCGGGGATAGCCACGGATGGTTCCGGCGACTACGAGTTGGGGAATCAGGGAGCCGGCCTGTTTCACCGGAGCCAGCCAGCCGGCGATCATGGTAGGCGCGCCGAGGGCGGAAAGGAACCAGGGCAACACCAGCCCCGGACTGGCGAGCTGTTCGGCCAGCTTGGTGCAGGCGCCGTTGAAAGCGTTGAGGAAGAAGTTGCGCGGGACGTTCGTGCAGGCGTCCTCCGGGATCGCCTCACACGCCCGGTGCTCTTCTTCCAGTGTGATGAAACGGTAGGCTCGTTCGAGCCAGGGGTTGCCGCTCATGGTCCGCCACCCGGAATGCTTCGCCCTGTCCGCCCTGCCGGGCCGTGGTCACGTCCGGCGTTCAGGAGTATGCGAAAATCCCGCGAGGTATGCAACAGGAAGCGCTTCGGATGGAATGACCATGCTATGCGCCGGGCAGCGATGACCCGTTTACACCTGGGACACCAGCGGCGTTCATCGTTGTGGGAGATCGGTAATCCTGTTACCAACGACAAGCTGCCCGGGGCAAATTGCTTTGACGGGAACGGTTCAGCGACATGTCATATTAGCGCCACTTCAGATCGAGTTTGAGTGTTGAGTTGCAGAGCGTAGACTGTTTGGCCCGACTGTTCACTTTCGGGTTTCAAGGCCAACGAGTCAACATAATCTGAAGTTGGGAAACCGATACTACTACATTCTTCAATCCCGGCAACGGATTGCATAAAACGACAACAAACTATAGACATGGAATTCCAAACCGAAAGCCCTGAAAAGCAACACTGACAACGAATAAACTACCGTCTGTCCCTATTTTCCCCTACCGGATGATCTTCGCGATCCGGTTCCAGCGGATGATGTTCCAGAACTGGGGCGCGCGTGAGTTGAAGGAGAAATACAGCACCATCGCCTCGCCCAGCACCAGCTCGTCCGGCAGGAAGCCCCAGTAGCGGCTGTCGGCGGAGTTGTCCCGGTTGTCGCCCATCATGAACAGGTGGTCTTCGGGAATCTTCAAGGGCCCATAATTATACCGGCTGCCGCGGTACATCGGGAAGGGTGAGCTTTGCAGGAACTGCATCATGCTTGCCACAATTTCCGGGTCGCCGTTGTGCATGTCCGGGTAGCCGAAGCTGAACATCTCGGCGCTGCCGGAGGTCGGGATCACTTTACCGTCCACAACCAACCGGTTGTTGGCGATCTCCAGCTTCTGGCCGCCGGTGGCCACCGCTTCCGCGATCCCGTTGGTTTCCAGCAGCACATACGTCGCCTCCGGAACCGTCACCGGGCCGTAATGGAACCCCGACCGCGCCTCGGCGATCCGCCAACCTTCCAGCAGCGGAGCGTTCTCGTTGTCCGGACGGGGCGAGCCCCACTTTCCCTTCGGGGGCAACGCGACCTCTTCGCCGTCGACAAACAGCTTCTTGTTCCGGACCTCCACCACTTGGCCCTCGGTGGCGACGCAGCGCTTGATGTAATTCAGTCGCTTGTTTACCGGGTAACGGAAGATGATGATGTCGGTCTGCTCCGGCTCCCAGATAGCGGGCAGGCGGACATAGGGAACCTCGAATCCAACATTGGTATAGGGGAAACCAACCCAGTCGGGTGTACGGATGCCGTATTTGAACTTGTTGGCGAGCAGGAAGTCGCCCACCAGCAGGGTGTTTTCCATGGAGCCGGAAGGGATCCGGAAGGCTTCAGCGACCACCACCCGGATCACGGTGACAATCAGCACCACCTCGACGATGGTGTAGACCCAGTCCAGCAGCCAGCCGCGTTTGCGGCGCAGTTCCTCGCGGCGCCGCCGTCGCTTATCACGCCACGCCTTGTACTTCTCCCACAGGTTGGCGGGCTCGACAGCCTCGGAAACATCTTCAGGGGGTGCGGGGACAGCCTCAGATGACGGGTTATTCCGCTTCTTTTTGCTCATGAATCCACCTTTAAGACCGCCAGAAACGCTTCCTGGGGAACCTCCACCGACCCCACGCGTTTCATCCGTTTTTTACCTTCTTTCTGTTTTTCCAGCAGCTTACGCTTCCGCGTGATGTCACCGCCGTAACACTTGGCGGTCACGTTCTTGCGCAACGCCTTCACCGTACTCCTCGCGATCACCCGTTGGCTCACCGCCGCCTGGATCGCCACCTCGAACATCTGCCGGGGGATCAGGTCCTTCAGCTTGTCGACCACCTTCCGGCCCCAGTCGTACGCCTTCTCTTCGTGGACGACCATCGACAACGCATCCACCGGGTCGCCGTTGATCAGGATGTCCAGCCGGGTGAGCTGCGCCTTCTCGTAGCCCATGAACTCGTAGTCGAAACTGGCATAACCCCGTGTCTGGCTTTTCAGGCGATCATAGAAGTCGAACACCACCTCCGCGAGGGGGTAGTCATAGGTCAGGTTGACGCGAGTGGCTTCAAGGTACTCCTGGGCCACGAACCTGCCTCGCCGCTCACGAGCCAGCTTCATCACCGGGCCGACATACTCGTCGGGGGTTATCACCTGGCCGCGCACGATCGGCTCTTCGATATGGTCGATCATGCCGGGGTCCGGGAAATCCACCGGATTGGACAACCACTCTTCTTTGCCGTCAGTCTGAATCACCTTGAACCGTACGCTGGGTACGGTGCTGACCAGGTTGAGGTTGAACTCGCGCTCCAGGCGTTCCTGGACGATTTCCATATGCAGCAACCCCAGGAAACCGCACCGGAACCCGAACCCCAGCGCTGTGGAGCTCTCCGGATCGTAACGAAGCGAAGCGTCGTTGAGCGCCAGCCGGTCCAGGGCGTCCCGCAGGTTTTCGTAGTGCTCGTGGTCCGCCGGGAACATCCCGGAAAAGACCATGGACTTGGGTTCCTGATACCCCGGCAGCGGTTTCGGCAGGTTACTCTTCGAGTAGGCCATCACGGTATCGCCGACCCGCGTGTCCCGGATCTCCTTGCATCCCGTGATCAGGTAGCCGACCTCTCCCACGCCGAGCTGCTTGCGGGGAATCTTTTCCAACCGCAGAATCCCCAGTTCTTCCAACGAATACCGTTTGTCGGTCTGGTAAAACAGGAGTTCCATGTCCGGTTTAAAGGTTCCATCGACCACTCGGATGTAGGCGATGGCGCCACGGTAGTTGTCGTACATGGAATCGAAGATCATGGCGCGCGGCGGAGCGTCGGGATCGCCCCGGGGAGGAGGGACATGCTCCACAACCGCCTCAAGCAGTTCCTCGATGCCAACCCCTTCCTTGGCCGAGACTTTCAGGATTTCTTCCGCGTCGCAACCAATCAGATCCACCAGTTGCTGTAGCACCTTGTCCACCTGCGCGGAGGGCAGGTCAATCTTGTTGATCACCGGGATGATCTCCAGGTCGGCGTCGAGAGCGAGGTAGAGGTTGGCCAGGGTCTGGGCTTCGATCCCCTGGGCGGCGTCGACTATAAGCAGCGCGCCCTCTGCGGCGGCCAGGCTGCGGCTGACTTCATAGGAGAAGTCCACGTGCCCCGGAGTATCCACCAGGTTCAGTGTATAGGTCTGTTTATCATGGGCTGTGTATTCCATGCTGATGGCGTGAGCTTTGATGGTAATGCCACGCTCCTGCTCGAGGTCCATGGAGTCCAGCACCTGCTCCCGCATCTGCTTCGCGTGCAGGGTGGCGGTCGCTTCGAGCAGCCGGTCGGCCAGGGTCGATTTGCCATGGTCGATGTGTGCGATGATGCAGAAGTTGCGGATGTGACGTTGCTCAACCATCGGTCCTTAGTGCTTTCTGTTTGTGGAATCGAAAGACATACGCATGGGGGGCGCTTTCGGTTCCGGGTCGTCTTGAATCTTGTAAGGTACGTGTTTTCCGATTCGGGAACAAAGGGGCTTTTCCGCGGAGGAGATCCGGCTGAGGTGAGCGGCGAGTTCACGGTAAAAAAGAACCGGATATTGATTTGGTTCTCCAGATGTGTATTTTATGACATGTTCTGGTTTGGCCGACACGAGCATTTTTTTGCTTTATCCCCGTGCAAGACACCCTCTGCCGGAGCCCCCCTCCGGTCCAGGTTATGGCCGAATTCTCACAGCGGAAAGGTACTTTCATGCACGGTTTACCTGTAAGAGCCACACAGCTTTTCCTTTTCCTCTACCTCTGCATTGGTTTCACCTCTGCTGCCGTTGGGGACGAACTCGATGAGCATAGCGAGCCAGATTTCTATGGCTATTATTATCTGGATAGCCAGGAAGATGACGGTCCCGTCTATTCCTGGGTGGATATTTCGGAAACCGGTGACCAGATCCCGGTCGACATCTGGGAAAATGATGCTATCGTCGGGCCGGTCCAGCTTGACTTCCAGTTTGAGCTCTACGGAACTTCCACCTGGAATATTTACCTCAGCAGCGAAGGGTACATCCTTCTGGAAGCGACCGATGAGGTATACCCAACCAACTCCGCCATTCCAGACACCAACGCTCCCAATGGTCTCATCGCCTGGTTCTGGGATGCCCTGGATCCGACGTTCGAGGGGCTTGAGCCCGAAATCTATACCGGTTCAAGCGGCGACAGCGCCTTTGTGATCCAGTTCGAGGATTTCTGCGCGGGCGAAGACACAACTTACCGCTTGCGCGCGGAAGTGCTGCTATTCGCAGATGGTGACATCCTGCTGCAGTACGATTCCCTTCCGGAAGGTCTGCCGGTGAACAGTGAAACGATCGGGATCGAGGGCGAGGAGGGATTCGACGGCCAGATGGTTTCGTTCAACGATTCACCGGCGGAGTATCCTTATGAGGAGCTGGCGATCCGTTTTTACCACCTGGAAGAGGACGCGCTGTTAATGGGAACTGTGACAGACAGCGCAAATCAGCAACCGGTTGAATTTGCGGAGGTGCGCTGGCGATACCGGCAGGATGTGACCGACAACATTGGCGAATACGAGGTTGGACCGCTCTGGTCGGGATGGCCGCTGGTGTTTGTCACCTCCGCCTATGGGTATTTCACCAGGCTGGACACAGTGGAGCTGGCGGCAGGTGCGAATGACCTGGATGTCGGTCTGCGTCCCTGGCCACAACCGTATGTCTCCTGGACCACAAACTTTGAGACAGGTCCAGACTTGTTTTACGCGATCGGCCAGGAGAACGCCTGGGCTTGGGGCGTCACGCATGATGACAATGCACATTCCGGCGAGCTCGGTTGGGGATATGTGTCAGCGAGCGGATATGAGCCGGACCAACGTGACACACTGGCCGTCGTCCTCGCCTGGGAGGTTGGTGGCGAGAACGCCTCGGCTTCCTACTGGCACCGCTACGAGACCACTGTCGCGGAGGACGGTTACCATGTGATGCTGTCGCTGGATTCCATGGAAACCTGGGAGATCATCGTTCCGGAGAGTGGGTACGACGAGAACAGCGTGGAGGGCCTGGGATTCGAACCGGGGTTCAGTGGTCAGCAGGGGGAGTGGGAGGAGGTCGCGGTTGACCTGGGCGAATGGGCCGGCCAAAGTATCCATTTGGCGTTTGTGTTCGGCTCCGATGCGGCCCCCGAGGACAGCGGTTATGTCTATATCGACGACTTTGCAATTCAGTTGCCGGATGGCGCCATCGAGGGGGAGGTCTTGTCGGCCGGAACCGAGGAACCAATTCAGGACGCCGAGGTCGCCTTATATGAACTGAATAACACAGAACCTGTGCTGTTGGATTCAACGGATGCGGAGGGTCGGTTCGCGTTCAACCATTTGCGGGCGATGGATTATGTGATAGAAGTCGGTCGCATTCATTTTTTTAACTCCTGGCGGGATACCGTGGCGGTGGAAATCGAGGACACGTTGCAGGTGACGGTTGAGTTGGACTCCATACCCCTGTACACATGCGAGGAAATCCAGCAGTACGGCGCGCCGGGGGATCTGGTCCGCCTCCAGGGTGTTGTCACCCTCGGCGACAACATCATCTCCCGGAACGAGACCCGCTTCTTCGTTCAGGACACGACCGGATACGGGCTCCAGGTCTATTCACCGACTCCTCCGGATACCGCCGCCCCGGCACGTCGCGGCGACCGCATCCACCTGTGGGGTGAAATCACGGAAGCGGACAGCAACACAGTGCTCGTGGATTATGAGTTTGAGATCCTTGCCGAGGATCAGCCCTTGCCCGAACCGGTAGAGCTGACCACGGGCGAAGCTGCGGCGGCGGATTCGCTGGAGGGTTCACGCATTATGGTGAGCGGACGGTTGCTGGATGCTCCGCAACCATACGGAATCTATACCGTTGACCTGGATGATAATACCGGCAGCGTCGAAGTGCACCTGTATCCCTCCGCCCAAATCGTAATGATGGATTACCGGCGGTTCGACTGGATCACCGTGCGTGGAGTGCTCACCCACAATGTGCTCGAAGACCTCTGGATCATCCCGGGCGCCAACGAAGATGTCACGGTGTACCTGTATCCGCCGCGCAACGCCGCCGCGGAGCTGGTGGATTCAACCGACGGCGTGGTGGAGCTCGCCTGGGAACGGACGCCGCAGCCGGGCCAGGTGTACGAGCTGGCGTATGAGCGCGGCGTCCACACCGGCAGCTACCAGGCATATGGGTATACCCTCTGCACACGCTTCAGTCCGGAATTGCCCGGCCGCCTGCTCAGCCTGAAGTACTACACCATCACCACCAGCGATGACGACCCTGTGTTCTCCGCCTGGATTTATCCCTGGGAGCAAGGCCAACCCGCCATGGAGCCGGCCTGGACGGACACTGTGATCGCCGACAGCGCCGCCTGGATCGAGGTGGATGTCAGCGGCGAGGAGCTCGAGTTCGACCGGGATTTCGCGGTCGGCTTCAATGCGGAGGACGGGACGGCGCAACTTGGGTTCGATGCGACACACAACAATGGCCGAAGCATCGACTTCAACGGGACCAACTGGAACGATTGGCACCAGGCCTACCTGATTCGCGCCATTGTGGAATACCAGGATGGCGAAGTAGCGGTCTTGGGCCCAGAACCCTTTGTTGGCGCACCTGCAGCAGAAAAACCGGAGCCGCGTGTCTTTTTATCACGAGAGGGCGAGTGGAGAACGTCGACCTGTATGGACGAAGGCCCCCTACGCCCAGGCCGCGGACATCACAGGCTGTTGGATAACGGCGAACTCGATGATTTCTCGCATTTTGAAGTTCAGCGCGATATGAATGAGCTGGGTATTACCACCGAGATGAGCTGGGTGGATACATTGCCGGATTTCGGCGACTACGTCTATTCGATTGTTGCGGTTTATGACGAAGCAACGTCTCAAGCCGCCGGTCCGCTGGAGGTTCACTGGATCGATACCTCATCACCGGAAGATCCATCACCATCGTTGCCGGCTGCTTATGCTGTGCGGGGAGTGTACCCGAATCCCTTCAATGCGAGATTGTCCGTGGAAATGGCGTTGCCGGAAGAGGCTTCTGTCACGCTGTCCCTGTTTGATGTGCTGGGCCGAGAACGGATAGGCACAACGATTGGGCGCTTGGAAGCGGGGATATCACGAGTGACGCTTTCCGGCGAATCGCTTCCAAGCGGGGTGTACTTCATAAGAATAAAGCTGGGACAGCACGCCGAGAGTGTCCATAAGGTGATCTTGCTCCGCTGATGTTCTATACAGGCTGTCGCAGAATTCTGATGTCTCTCATTCCAGCGAAGAGCCTGCCCTCGAATGCTGTGATCGGGGGCCGGAATCCAGTCATGTTTATATACTACAATATGTTAACTATGAAAGCCAACTATTAAACACTATTTCGGTTCAGAACTGCTAACATTTTGTATTCTTGCACCTTGTCTGGATTCCCGCCTTCGCGGGAATGAGATCGGTTCCTATTGTGCAACAGTCTGTATAGAAGCCCGGATATTTCACGAACGAACCACGGCAGTGGTTCTCTGCCATGGCCCAAGGTTCACGCCGTCTGTTTGGCGCGCACCCTGGGTACGTGTTGTACCACATCCCTCCAGCCCCGGCAGCGGGTTGCATGAAACAACAACAAACTGTCGTCATGTGATTCCAAGCCGAAAACCCTTTAAACCGATTCTATATCAAGGGTTAAATTGGCGAAGCGTCTATACTCGTGAAATATCCGGGCTAAACAGGTTCCTCTGAAACAGCAAGCCAGGGGGAAGTAATAATCTCCTTGTTCGACGTGGGCTACAATTGCTTCAGTGAGTCCCGCAGGCGATCCAGAAGGGTGTCCAGTTCCTCCCGGGTGACATTCATCGCGGGCCGGAAGCGCACCGCGCTCGGCCCGCACGCCAGCGCCAGGACATCCCGCTTGAACAGCTCCTCGCGCAACTGGTTGCGCGCCTGAGCATCAGGAAGCGTAATCGCCGCCAGCAGCCCCCGACCACGCGGGTTGAGCACCAGGGAGGAAAATTCCTCTCTCAGCTCACGCAGCTTATCCAGCAGGTAGTAGCCTTCGTCCGCGGCGTTGTCCAGCAGGTTGTCTTCCTGCATGATGCGGATGTACCAGGTGGCGCGCACCATGTCCACCAGGTTGCCGCCCCAGGTGGAGGCGATCCGGCTGGGCACACGAAACACATTGTCTTCGACCGTGTCGATCCTCGGCCCGGCGAAAAAACCGCACACCTGCGCCTTCTTACCGAAGACCACCATGTCGGGCAGCATGTCGAACTGCTCAAACGCCCACCAGGTCCCGGTGACGCCCATCCCCGTCTGGATTTCATCAAAAATCAACATCACGTCGTGCTTGTCGGCCAACTGGCGCAGCTTTCTCATAAACTGCGGCCTGAAATGGTTCTCCCCGCCCTCGCACTGAATCGGTTCGATGATGATGGCGCAAATATCGCGTCCCCGGCGGGCAAACTGGGTTTCGATTTCCTCGATAGCCCATCGCTCGCCTGCTAATACCCGCTCATCATCGGGATGGTCAAAATCCAGGATCACCGGGTTGAGGATGCGCGGCCAGTCGAACTTCGGAAAATAGCGGATCTTCTCGTCGACAGTGTTGGTGAGGCTGAGCGTGTACCCGCTACGGCCATGGAACGCCTGCTTGAAGTGCATGACCTGATGACCGGTCTCCTCTGTCGCGCCAGCCTGGTAGTTGAGCTGTACTTTCCAGTCCATCGCCGCTTTAAGAGCGTTCTCCACCGCCAGAGCGCCCCCGGCGATATAGAACAGGTGACGGAAGGGTTCGGGCACTGTCGTATCCCAGAAAAGCTCGGAAAACTCCGCAACCTCCCGGGTGTAAAACATCCAGTTGGCCGGGTTGATCCGCGCCGCCTTCGCCAGGCTTTCCGCTGCTTCGCCTTCCGCGAGACGGGGATGATTATGCCCCAGGGGATTGGTGGCGAAAAAGGCTGTCATGTCCAGGTAGTCTTTTCCGCTGATGCCGTCACGCAGCCGGCTCCCGTGGCTGTTGTCCGGATCATACACCAAGGGATACCCGTTCGCTTGCAGGTGCTGTTGCAGTGCCTTGTGAACCTGGTCAAACCCAATGCGAGCCGTCATGGTAAAGCCTCGTGGTAAGATGGTCTGCTATTTCGTAAGCGGAAGCGCCTTGTACGGATTGAAAAAGTTGTCGGGGTCCAGTGCTCTTTTCAGGGCGAAGAACACCTCGATCTCGTCGTCGCTGAACTGCTGGTGCATGTAGCGGTTCTTGGAAGCGCCGATGCCATGCTCGCCGCTGATCGTGCCGCCCAGGCCGACCACCACGCGGAAGCACTCGATCAGCGCCTCGTGGGCGCGGTTGGCCGCCGTGGTGTCCGCCTTGTCGTACATCACGTTCAGATGCAGGTTCCCGTCGCCGGCGTGGCCGTAGATCGGGATCTGCACATCGAACTCTTCGGCGATGGCGGCGCATTGTTCCAGCAGGGCCGGCATGTTGCCCATGGGGACGACGACGTCCTCGTTGTGCTTGCCGTCGGCGATGCGGCTCAACGCGGGCGAAATCAACCGGCGCAGGTTCCACAACCGCTCCCGTTCCTGGGGGTTCTTGGCCGAGTGCACTTCCAGCGCATGGAAATCGCGCAGGACTTCGAGAACCCGTTGCGCCTCACGCTTGGCCGACTCCAACTCCCCGTCGGTCTCCACCAGCAGCGCCGCTTCGGTCCCTTCCGGGAACGGGTAGGGATCGTGCTCGCGGATGGCGTTGATCACCGCCCCGTCCATGAATTCACACACCGACGGGGTCAGTTCGGGCAGGAACATGGCGACCGCGTCGAGGACCTGATAGGGGTCGGCGTAATGCGCGAGTACGGTATAGGTTGCCTTCGGCGCGGGGATCAGGCGCAGCTTGGCTTCCACGATGATACCGAACAATCCCTCTGAACCCACCAGCAGGGGAGTCAGATCATAGGGCGGCGTGGTGTCGGTCTTCAGTTCGCCGGTGAACTGGAGCTCGCCCTCGGTGTCGACGTAGACCAGCCCCAGCACATAATCCTTGGTGGTCCCGTACTTGACACAGCGCAACCCGCCGGCGTTCTCAGCGATGTTGCCGCCGATGGAGCTGATCTTGTAGCTGGAGGGATCGGGCGGATAAATCAGGCGTTCCTTCGCGGCAGCCTCCTTGACCACGGCGGTGGTCAGCCCGGGCTCGACCTGGATCCAACGCTCGGAAGCGTTCATCCCTATAATCCTGGTCAAGCGCTCGGTGGAGATCACCATCCCGCCGCCGATGGGCACCGATCCCGCGCTCATCCCGGTGCCGGTCCCGCGCGGGACGATCTTCATCTCGTGATCACGGGCGAACAGGATTGCCTGCACCACGTCCTCGCGGTTTTCGGGAAGCACCACCACGTCGGGGTCATGGTTGCCGGGAGGAGCGGTGTAGCTCGCGTCCACCGCGTAGACCATCCGGTCTTCCATCCGGTCCAGCACTTTGTGGTCGCCAATCGCTTTTTTCAATTTCCGGTAAGGGTCCTTCTTGCCGCCGAACAAGCCCACGTCGCCTCCTGATCCTGCGCTGAAATGTACTGTCTGCGAATACAGAATGTGCATGCACAGACGCGGGAAAGGCAAGAGAACCTGGCAGATGATTTCCGGACTTCCAAGCGCAACACAACCGTCGCACACACTTCTGTTGGCGGATTACAAGCTGGGGCTAAGCTCTGCCGTTTCGCCTGTCATCAGTGAAGCGCCTCACGTGAATGCGACTTCTGCTCCCTAATGTCTTGCATATACTTGTCTGTATTAAACTTGTACAATAGCTCGCCATCTATCTCTTTCACGGGAACCAGGTATTCTTCGTGATTTTCAATCCACTTGTCGAGGTATTTGTCGGTGTTTTCGTTGTGATCCTGCAACACCAGTATTTCCGGATTAGAACGAACGTACCGGTCGAATTCTGTATTGCAGAACTCATCAAAGGACTGTTGGTTGAAGGTAGTGCCAATTCCTTTAAGAGAACGAGTATAGGTGTAGGGATAGACTGATTTTCTGAGCACCACCTCATACCCGTCGTACTCTTTATCCTGAAGCCAAAGCAAAAGTTCATATGAGGCCGCAGTAAGTATGCGTCTACTCTGCGGCAAGTAAGGTATCTGAGCTTGAGGACCGTGTTTGTAGCAGCGCAGGGAAACGAGGAACGGCGGTATCATCAGAACGAGCACAACAATGCTCAAGGCTGCTGTGAGCGTTGGTTTTACACTGTCAAGTATCTTTCGACCTATAAGCCATTCAGTGATCTCACGTAAACCCTCATAGAAAAAGATCCAGAACAGCAGCACGGGAAGCAGCAGATAGCGGTGATTCGGTGTTGCCCTGGCGTAAAGAAACAACCCGACATAAGGGAGGAGAAGAAAGATGAAGGATACATGTTTAAAGGACTTTCGTTTTGACCAGAGTCCGATAGCTGCAACAGGAAGCAAGGGGGCGACAAGGAAATACGCGCGATAGTATTCCGGATGGTTCAATCCCAGCAACAATTCGCCACTGGTCCATGCTATATAAATGGATCGATTGATCATATGCGCCACTAATCCAGATGTCGCCGCCAGGCCTTCAGATGTTTTCTCCGCCGTATTCGCCAGATAGCCGAAGTAAAAGCTGGAATCAGATATGATCTGGAACCAGACTTCAAGTGCAAGCAGTGAAAAGCCCACACCTGCGATAAGAGCAAGGTAATTCCAAATTTTATTCCTGCCGCGATCAAATAAGTACACAATGATTGCCCATATGATGATAGTAAATGCAATTGCGATACCTACATAGCGCAATAAAATAGTTGAGCCGCCAAGACATCCAACTAAAAACCAAATCCAGGCAGGGAAAAGCCTTATATTATTCAGTGAATTTTCTATCAGTTTGAATGAAAACAACAAGGTCAACGCAAACAATCCAATAAATAGAATGTCGGTGTTCAATACAGGAAACATTTCGATGAATGCTGAGTTTATAAGTAGCAGGGTTAAGAGCAAGGAGCTGATAACATGTGAACGGACCATGGAAACAAGTAGCAGGTACACCGGAATTATCGCAAGGACTTGCAGAAGATAGAACATGATCTTGATCGGTGCGACAGCGTCTGAAACAAGCGCCGGAGCAGCCAGCATGAGGGGCAACATGGGGGGAATGCACATGGCCAATCGCAAGGAAGGCTCGGCTGATTCATAATCAATAAAAGCCCCTTCCTTTACCAGCGAAAGGATACGAAGATAGTATTGAGCATTATCGCCAAGATGAGGAAAGATATACAATGATAAACGAGGCAAATATACAAACAGAACCAGCCCTGACAGTATGGCGATCACAATAAGATCCCGCTTCGACAGCGAGCGTTCTGTAGAAATCACGATTGTACTCCAGATGGTGAATGGGACACGATGCCGCTGAAACAACCATGAATATACAGCTCCGGCCCGGAGCAGACAAGCTGCGATGTTGGTCCAGAAATGGACGGCAAATGAGACGTTTTGTTCCGGCTCATGGTACTCGTTGACCTACGCCCTTACAGGATTGGCATTGGCCGTTGGCCAGGCCAATCCGCCCACGGCGACCTCAAACGCTTGCAATGCCGTTATAACCAAGTTTCCCGTAGAAGCCCGGTCAGAAAGCCACTTTTCACGAAATGCCGACCAAATCCAGGTTCTCATACAACGAACGCACCATCGCTATCGCGCTGTTTATGAAGCACTTCCCCTGAGCGCGATTCAGTAATGAGAACCGACTACTCCTCAGAAATATCAGAACCACACTTGCCGGCCAGGCTTCTTGTGATCCATCGCACCAGCTTGGTTGGTTCTGCTTGTCACGGGCGAGTTGAATGCCAGGCGGATTCGCGCAGATGTAACGAGCTACCTCAAGCGAAACCAACGCCGCAGGCAACCGCCTCGTGACAAGCCCAGCGCGCCTCATCGTCCAGAGGCATCCCTTCGAAATAACCCGCTATACCTTCACCGATGCGCCTTGCCCTGAACCATGATGCGCAGCTCCGAACACGTCATAGCTGGTGCAACGATCCACGTGGAACCTTTTCCAAGTGAACACGTTAGATATTCCTGAGAGAGAAGATCGGACCGAAGGATTACCCCGTGGTTGAACAAGAGGGCTAAGCTACATGAGAAACCTGAAGTACATTCAGTTGATCGTTATGCCCATATTCTTGATATCTGTATCCATAGGTAGTGTTATGGCGGCGACCATTCAGGGAACCGTACAGGACGGCTCCGGAGCGCCGTTGTTTGGAGCCAACATCGTTCTCGAGGGCGAGTCCAGGGGGGCGTCGACGGATCTGGACGGAGCTTTTGCCATTGCCAATGTCCCGCCCGGTGTGTACACGCTGAACGTGACGATGGTCGGATACACCCCCCGGCAGCGCGAGGTGGCCCTGACGGAGCAGGGAGCGGATCTCACGTTGACGCTGGAGTTCGACCCGGTCGCTCTGGAGGACCTGGTGTTCAAGGCCGAGCGGCAGTCCTCCTCTGTGAGGGTTGACGAGCCGGTGCGGGTGGAAGTGGTCTCCTCGGAAGACCTGGAGCGTGAATCGACCGACGGCGGGGTGTTGACGGCGCTGGGAAGCAAAACCGGGCTGAACACCCGGCCCTGCGCGTTGTGCGGCAGCGCCGGGGTGGGGATGCAGGGGCTCGATCCCTCGTACACTGAAGTGCTGATGGACGGCATGCCGGTGCTCAAGGGGGTGGGCAGCTTGTACGGGTTGGACGGCGTGGCGGTGTCCGACCTCTCCCGGGTGGAAATCACCAAGGGCAGCGGTTCCAGCAGCAGCGGGACCGACGCCATGGCGGGTTCGGTCAATTTGGTCTCCCGCGATCCGCTGGACACACGCGCTCTGGACCTGTCCATGACCGGCTCCTCCACCCTTCGCCACGGGATCGCCGTCAACCTGACCTATCCCACAGGCAAGCTGAAATCACGGATCGGCGTCAACTACGGCTCCGAACCGCGCAAGGTGGATGTGAACAGCGACAACATTACCGATACTCCCTCCTATGACCGGCTTTCGGGCGCAGTGCGCACGACGTATGACCTTGGCCGATATAAGGTAGTGTATTCGGGCCGGGGGTTGATGGAGAACCGTTTCGCCGGCGAAGTCGACTGGACCGAGAGGGATCGGGGATCGGCCGACGTCTATGGCCGCGACATCGCCATCCAGCGCAACGAGCATTCGCTCAGCTATACGCTTCCCGGAATCTGGTCGCTCCAGACCAGCCTGGTCCGTCACCAGCAGGATTCCTGGTATGGTGAGACCCGGTTCGACGCCGGCCAGCTGATCTCCGTCACCTTCCTGCAGGTAGAGCAGGCGTGGACGGAGCGTCACGCGACCAACCTGCGGTTGGAATACCGGTATGAACAGTACGAGGACAACTTGCAACTCGCCTCGCCCACGGACCGCACGGATCGTGTTCCGGGGCTGATGGTGCAGCAGAGTTACCGCCCGAGCGACGTCTGGCTGGTGACGTACGGCGGCCGCGCCGAGCGGTATGCTGAGGATCCCCTGGTGGTGTCGCCGCGCGGCTCCATTCGTTTCCGGCCCAAGCAGAACTGGACCTTTCTCGCCGCGGCGGGAACCGGGTATCGCCCCGTGACCATCTTCAGTCTGGACAAAGCGGTCCACGCCGGTTTCGACAACGTGGTCGTGCCGGAGGCGCTGGAGCCGGAACGCAGCCTGGGCAGCACCTTCACCATCAATTACCGCCGGGCGACTGTGGGGCACGCCCTGCAAATCGATCTGACCGGGTACTACACCCATTTCGACAACAAGGTGGTGCTGTCATACGGGGATGAGGCGCACTCGGAAACGGTGTACTCCAATGCGGACATGGCGTTTACTCGAGGTGTGGAACTCCAGACAACCGTGACGACCGCCGACGGCTGGTCGCTGTCCGCCGGCGGGTCAGTTTCCGACGTGCAGTATCGAGACACGGCCGGGTGGCGTCTCATGCAGATGCAGAACCGGTACACGGGTCTCGCCTCGATTACCAAGGCCTGGAGCGATGGCGGTTGGGCGGCGAACGTGGACGCGAACCTGTACGGCCCCATGGCGCTGCCGGAAGGCCGCGGCCGTTCAGACAGCCCGGCTTACACGACCGTGGATGTGGGGCTGAGCAAACAGCTCGGCGCGTTCACGGTTTCGGGGTCGGTGCAGAACCTGCTGGATTACACCCAGCCCGACACGCCGTTGAAGATCGATCCCGTGACCGGAGAGCCCCGCTTCGATGCGGCCATGATTTACGGCCCCCTGCTGGGCAGGCTCTTCCTGTTGAACATTCGATCCGAGTTTCAGTTGTAACTAGTGGACTATTGCGCCAGCTATGAATCGTTCTGAGCTGCGCATTATCGTTCAGAGCAAGGCGC
>CAZYOC010000070.1:0-18286 GCA_964648415.1 uncultured bacterium
GTGTCGATGTACATGGTGGCTACCAATATAATACATATTATCAGCATTGTCAAGCTTAATTATGGTTACAATTGCATTATTAGTGGCTATAATAATTTCATTATATCGTTGTTTTTATAGACTATAACCCTGAAATGCGTTGAAGATCCGTTATATAACAATTGCTACCTGAGTGTTGCCCTATCCGGCACCAATGTTGAGTTACAGGCGACAGAAAAAAGAGTCAATTTGACGATTATTGTCCGAACAGGAAAGGCATACCAGCAGCCTTCAAGAACGGGTGCATCCGGTCAAGATGCACCCGTACAATTCTACCAGTGGCCGATTGACTGAGCCCGGCACATCGACACAAGCATCACCGAGACCTTACATGGTCGTCCACCCGCATCCAGCCCGATGGATGGATGTCACCCCGGCAAGACCCACCCTGACGCATATGTTCAGCCCGATCATTGCCAGATCCGGACGTCCCTGCTACGAGCCCCACCTGTAACATGGACAAGAACTTTTAAAATGAGCCGCCATACGTCGCCACAGAGAGGCGATTGTGCCGATGATGCTGTTTGGTACTGTGGTCGACCTGATCGTCGCTTTTTGGCGGGTTTTTGAGAGCCGGGGTGTTCGCCCGGTGAAATGAGCCCGCAAGTGTTCAGTTACATCCTGGTAAGTACACAGCGATGATGTGGGCTTCAGGGGCTTTCCCTGGACTGATGCGAGAGAGCGAATGGGTGAATCTGGAAAGTGAACAAAGGGGCGCAAAGGGCTTTACCCACCCCCATAGACGGAAGAGTTGTCCGGTCCCCAGCGACGCCCGGTGATGGCCCTAAGCCATCACGGGCCTTTCGGTGGGTGCTAAGGTGATGGCATTCGTTCAAAACAAGCCGCCATACGTCGCCGTAGACGGGCGATCGTTCTTTGGTACTGGGGTCGATACGATCAGGGCTCTGTGGCGTTTTTTTGACTTGGTCGCTACAGGGTCAAGAAATTTCAGGTTTTGGGGGGTGCGACTTGTCATGGGGCGGCTGCGGTTGTACACTCTGAAAATGGTTCCAGGTGCGGGTCGCTTCGGGGTACGACCCGGGACACGGACCGGGGGCAAACTGTAACGTTCACCAGATCAACCTGAATAACCTGCCGGGAGGGGCAGCATGGCTACTACGCCTACCGTTTGGGGTATGCACGCCGGTGTTGGCGGCGCGGCGGACTCCATCTTCCAGGAAGAACATCAAATCGCCATCGGTTGGGATGACCTTGGTGATCTCAGTGGGTTGCCGGACCGCCACCAGGCTTTCAAGGACCACATGCGCGCCAAAGGCTATGAAGGTTCAGAACAAACTATCGGTGTCAAAGCTGGCATGATATATCGATTTGTTCATAAAATGAAAAAGGGACATGTCGTCGTCTATCGACCCAAAGGATCTGTGAATGTCCTGATCGGCAAAATCACAGGCGACTACGAATATGTACCCGGTGACGACTATCCAAATCGCCGAAAAATCGATTGGCAGAAGACAACAACAATCAGCACCTTTTCGCAAGGCGCCCTGCATGTCTTGGGAGCCTTTATGACATTGTTCAAAGTTGGTGAATATGGCGATGAGTTCTTGAAGGTGTTGCAGGAATATCCTGCGGAGACTGTCCCTACGGTCGAACCACAGGAAGACGAAACCGTCCCTTTGATCGTCGAAAACACTCGGTCCGACACACGCGATTTCGTTATGAAGGCGCTAGACAGGCATTTTAAGGGCCACCCCCTCGCCCATCTCGTTGGCAATCTGCTGGAAGCCATGGACTTCAAAGCTGAGGTGTCAACCCCTGGGCCGGATCATGGAATTGACATCGTCGCCATGAAAGGCGAATTCAAATTCGAACCACCCATTATCAAGGTGCAGGTAAAAAGCGGCGCAGAAACGATCAATGAACATGAAGTATCAGCCTTCTATGGCCGCCTGGATTCTAACAAGGAAAACGGCCTCTACATCGCCATGGGCGGGTTTAAGCGTACCGCTCTAAAGTTCGCCGAAACAAAGGCGAACCTTCAACTGGTTGACGGTGAAGATCTCGTCGGATTGATACTCAAGTATTACACGGACCTGGACATGCGATTCAAGAAATACATTCCGTTGGAACAGGTATACATTCCGGACGTGTCCGGCGACAAGGACAAAAAGGACGAATAGGTAGGGGTGGCGCACAACACGGAAGGGTAATACGGAATGAACTCCACGCCGGGCAAGCCTTGGGGGCTGGACAACCCGCACCCGTTGTCGAAGATGAAGACGGAACTGGTGTGGGAAGGGAAGTACGACGAATACGGCAACCGTCGTGAAGTGGACGTCGCCGGGTCGACCATGCCGTTGCAGCGGATCGAAACGGTGGATCAGCCGCGTTCGGAGGCCGCCGCCAAGGGCGAAACCTACGGGTTGGAATTCGACCAGACCACCACCCGCCTGGACGATTTCCGCAACCGCCTCATCTGGGGCGACAACAAACTCGTCACCGCCAGCCTGTTGCAGGAATTCAAAGGTTATGATACCCAAAAACCTGAAGCCCTTATTGAAAGGGTGATTAAGCTGTGTTCCAACGAAGGCGACCTCGTCGCCGACTTCTTCTGCGGGTCGGGCACCACAGGAGCGGTGGCGGAAAAGTTGGGGCGACGGTGGATCATGTGCGACCTGGGCCGGTTCGCCATCCACACCAGCCGGAAACGGCTGATCGACCTGCAACGTGATCTCCACAAGGAAGGCAAGCCCTACCGGGCGTTCGACGTGTACAACATGGGCCGTTACGAACGGCAGTGGTGGCAGAAAGAACGGTTGGACGGGGCGGACGAAGAACACCGGCGGGTGGTGCTCGAATTCTTCCGCGCGGAAGTGCTCAAGCCGGAAAACCAGCCGAACCCATTGATCCACGGCCGCAAGGGCGCGGCGCTGTGTCATGTGGACGGGATCGACTCGCTGTTCACCCGAGATGAAGCCGACGCGGTCGCCCGGGCGGTGAAGGACGCCGGCGGGAAAGAATGCTACTGCCTGGCCTGGGAATTCGAAATGGAGCTGCGGCTGATTGTGGAACGGCTGCACGCGGAACACGGTGTGAAGCTCAAGCTGGTGCAGATCCCGCGCGAAATCATGGAAAAGAACCGGAAGGAACCGCCTCCCTGGCTCGAAGTCGCCAAACTGGAAGCGGAACCCGTGTACCGGACAAACAATGCCGGGGAACGGACGGTGGACGTCAAGCTGACCACGTTCCTCCCCTCCCTCGCCGAAGTTCCCTCGAAGGAACTGAAGGCGCTGAAAGAACGCGCTCAGACGTCCGGGTTCGACTTTATCGACTTCTGGGCGGTGGACTTCGACTGGCAGCCCGGACAGCCGTTTAACCACCATTGGCAGGACTACCGGACCCGAAAAGACCGGACCCTGAAAACCGTGAGCGACGCCGCCTACATCTACGATACACCCGGCCCCCACACGATCTGTGTGAAGGTGGTCGATACGTTTGGGTGTGATACGAGTATTGCGGTGGATTCCAATAGTATTTAATTATTTTCTTCAATGTCCAAATTATGCAAAAAAAACCATTCTTTCTTAGAGGTCGTTCTATTGCAATGATGCTAATAAAGCATTTTACATAGCTTCAGAGAGACGAGGAGGCATAAACACATGAAAGTAGCTGATTTTAAGAGTTTAAACCTCAGAGAGATGGGCGATTATCTAGCTGTCAGAAAGGATGATATTTACGAGATTTGTAATAATATAACAGAAAGTATACTAAACATGGAAAATAAAGAAGTTATTGATGATTTGCTGACAAAGCTAAAGGCTTTATATGATAATATAGACCTATTACGTTCTTTTAGAGATGACAGTTTTGAATGGTGGTTCATAGAATTGACTGACCAACGAAACATATATATCTTACATAAGAAATTGGACGATAGATATAATTTAGTAAAAGAACATAGGGTTAGGGAATATTTCGATAGGATTGAAAAAGTGCTTATCAATAATGATATTGATTTCGTGTATTATCTTATGTTAGCTATGGACATTCAAGAAATTGGTTATGAAATGACGGAAGAACAAAATATGGCGTATAGTAGATTGGAATCGGATTATATTGAAGATGATATTAATAGTGATAATTATTGGATAAATAAACGGCGAATAAAGAAACAAAAATTACTAGAAGAGGCGCGTCAGGAAAAGGAACAATATGTAAAATGGGAACAAGAAAACAACGAATCGGGAACGGCATATTATCGATATGAAGAATGGGAAGAATACGAACATAAAAAGAACAAAGATGACATTAATCCTCCCTATCCATATTAAAGAATTATGTATTCGTGCTAATACTCTTTGAGTGGGTGACAAACCATGCTGCGAGCGCGTGTAGAGCCAGCGATGTTGTTCTGGGCCTTGGAACGGTCCGGGAAGGCCATGGACGAGCTGGAACCGCGGTTCCCCAAGCTCGACCAGTGGTTGACGGGCGAGGTGCGTCCGACGCTGAAGCAGCTCGAATCCTACGCCAAGGCAGTATACGTGCCTTTGGGGTATCTGTTCCTGCCTGAACCGCCTGAAGAAACCATCCCGATCCCCGACCTGCGCACCATGGGCAGCCGGGGTGTGGCTCAGGTCAGCCCCAACATGCTGGACACCATTTACCTGTGCCAGCGCCGTCAAGCGTGGTACCGGGATTATTGCCGCACGGCGGGTGAGGATCAATGTAGTTTTGTGGGGTCGGTTACACTGGACCGCCGTGTAACCGACGCTGTTGCGGTGATCCGGGATGAACTGGGGTTCACCATGGAAGCGCGGCGCTCCTGCCGAACCTGGGAAGACGCCCTGCGCCAGTTTATCCGTCTTGCTGAAGCTGCGGGTGTGCTGGTCATGGTCAACGGTGTGGTGGGGAACAACAACACGCGCAAACTGGACCCGAACGAATTCCGTGGCTTCGCCCTTGTCGATGAATACGCGCCATTGGTGTTCATCAACGGCAAAGACACCAAGGCTGCGCAGATTTTTACCCTCGCCCATGAACTGGCGCATCTGTGGTTGGGAGAAAGCGCGTTGTCGGATGTGGCGCCCAACACCGCGCCTTCTCACCAGATCGAACGCTGGTGCAATGAGGTCGCCGCTGAACTGCTGGTTCCGATGGACGATTTCATCGCCAATCTGCCGGCTTCGGATCCGCTTGACGCCTTGGGAAAGCTGGCGCGGCATTACAAAGTAAGCTCGCTGGTGATCATCCGCCGGATCTATGATGCCGGCCGGATTTCGTATCCGGTCTATCAACAGGCCTACGAAGCAGAACTGGACCGGTTACTGACTATCAACCGGGGCTCCGGAGGGCGGTTTTACCTGACACAGGAAGCACGCGCCAGCCATCGATTCGTCCGGGCCTTGGTCGCCAGTACCCTGGAAGGCCACACGCTGTACCGGGACGCGTTCCAGCTCTTGGGTATCAAGAAAGCGGCGACGTTCCAAGAGTTCGGCGAACGGTTGGGGATTATCACATGATCTATTTACTTGACGCCAACGTGTTCATCCAGGCGGAACGACTTCACTACGGTATGGATTTTTGCCCTGCGTTCTGGGACTGGCTGTTGGAGAAGAATGAAGCCGGACGGGTCTTCAGCATAGAGAAGGTGGAGAGTGAATTGCTGGCGGGTGACGATGAGTTAACGGTCTGGACGCAGGACCGCAGTGATTCCTTCTTCATCCCGCCCGATGACAAAGTGTTGGCGTCTTTGCAGAGTGTGAGCCAGTGGGTGATGTCACAGCATTATGATGCGTCAGCAATCAGCGTGTTTTTTCAAGCGGCGGATTACTACCTGGTGGCACACGCGCTGGGGCGCCAATACGTCGTTGTGACTCATGAAAGACCCAGTGACGGGAAGAAGGTGAAGATTCCGAATGTGTGCATCGGTCTGGGGATTCGATGCGTGACGCCGTATGAAATGTTGCGGCGCGAACGAGCGAGGTTTGTTCTGGGAAGGTGAATCATCACATGGATCTGACAGGGAACCGACCATGACTGCGGCAAGCCAGGACACCGGGCCGGACACATCACGGCTGACCCTTGACCCCCTTTACAATCCGTGGGAGGAGCCCAACGCGCACCGGGTGCGTCCGGACAAGCGGGGAGAACCGGCGAAGAAGCTGGCGGGGCGGCGGCGGTCAGGGTTGCCCGTGGTGCAGTCGCTGAGGGATGCAGTGCGTGAGTGGCGCGAGACGGGCTATCCCGGCGCAAGTGACACCACCATCCAACTTCTGGGGTATTGGTTCCACCGTCCCCACCGCCGCAGCACACCCGACGGCGAAGAGTTCCCGTTCCGGTATTACTTCTGCCAGCGTGAAGCCATCGAAACCCTGATCTACCTGAAAGAAGTACAGGACATTCATACGCTGTCCTCTCTGGTGGGCGCATTCGGCGGACCGGACCGTGAAGTGCAGGCGTTGGGCATCCGGGACGAAGAAGACCTGTGGAGCCGGTATGCGTTCAAACTGGCGACCGGGACCGGGAAGACCAAGGTGATGACACTGGCGATCACGTGGTCGTACTTCCACGCCATCCGTGAATCCGACTCCCCCATGGCGCGTCACTTCGTGGTGGTCGCGCCGAACCTGACTGTATTTGAACGCCTCAAGCTGGACTTCGTAGAAGACGACATCTTCCGCAAAGATCCGTTAATCCCGCCCGAATGGCTGGGCGACTGGAACATGAGTGTGGTGCTGCAGTCGGAAGCCAGCGGCGCAGCGACCGGGGGCGTGATCTACCTGACAAACATTCACCGGCTGTATGATCCAAAGAAACGCGGACCGCGCGAAGCGGAGACGTACCCCTGGGTCGGCCCGACGGTATCGAAGGCCAAAGCGCTGGATACCGGCGAACAGCTACGGGAACGCATCATCTCCCACCGCCGGCTTATGGTGTTGAACGATGAAGCGCATCACATCTGGGATCCGGATTCCGCCTGGGCTGAGGCCATTGACTTCCTGAACGCGGCCCTGAAGGAAAAATACGGCGAATCGCTGGTCGCCCAGCTTGACTTCACCGCCACACCAAAGGATAACAAGGCGCAACCCTTCAAGCACATCATCTGCGATACACCGCTTGGTGAAGCGGTGGACGCCGGGATTGTAAAGACGCCGATAATCGGGCGGTCGGAACAGAAACTGAAGGAAGAACCCAGCGACAACGCGGCGTTCCGGTATGACAAGCATCTTCGACTTGGGTACGAACGCTGGAAGAGGAGTGTCGGCGAATGGGGACCAAGCGGCAAGAAACCGCTGTTGTTCGTGATGTGCGAAGACACCGAAGCCGCTGACCAGATAACCCAACGACTGAATAGCGATGACGTGTTCTCGGAACTGAACGGAAAAACCATCAACCTGCACACGAACCTGAAAGGGAAAATCAAGAAGATCGGACGGGGAGCGGATGCACGGTATGAATTCCGGGAAAAAGACAAGGAAATCAGTGATGATGACTTGGAGACGCTGCGCCGGTTGAGCCGTGAGCTGGACCGCAACAGCAGTCCCTATTCCTGCATCGTGTCCGTGTTGATGCTGCGGGAAGGGTGGGACGTGCGCAACGTGACCACCATCGTTCCCCTGCGCCCCTATACGTCCAAGGCGAACATCCTGCCGGAACAGACGCTGGGACGCGGGCTGCGACGGATGACCCCTGCCGGGGCGGACGGCGCGAACGAAGTGGTGGTTGTGGTCGAACATGACGCGTTCGTCAGCCTCTACCGTGATCAGCTCGCGCAGGAAGGGCTTCCCATTGGCGAAGAAGATGTCGAGCAGATCGAACCGACCACGGTGACCATTTTCCCCGATGAACAGCGTAAAGATGTCAATACGCTGGAAATCGAAGTTCCCCGAATGACGGGCGGCATTACCATCCGTCCGGACCTGGGTGACATCACCCTGGATGAAGTGCGCGGTGAATTCCAGCGGTTCGCCTCGCTACCCCTGGCCGAAGAAGTACAGAAGGATATTGACTACATCGGGCAGCATCTCTTCACCGGCGAGATCGTGGAGAAGATGAAACTTCACATCGAACTGCTGGAGTCGGGTGTCGGGGCGGTGTCGTATTACGTGAAGCAGTTGGAGCAGATTTGCAAAGTGCGTGGCATCCATACCAAGGTTGCGCCGCTGCTGCAGAAGTTCTTCGAAGAGATCCTATTCGATGAACGGACCACGCTGTTCGATGAACGCCTGATCGTCCGCCTCGGGGATCAGGACGTGCAGGAACCATATCCGTGCGGTGTTTGTGCCTTTGATCCGGCTCAAGACGACCCATGTGGAAGATCGTACGCCCCAACCCGTACCGATGAAGCTGTCCACCTGGCGGCCCTTCCAGGTCACACACAGCGTAAGGAAGCGGGCGCTCACGGCGGCGAAGACGCTGTTCAACCTGGTACCGTGTGATCGTGAACTGGAAGTGGCTATGAGCAGCTTTCTGGACCGGGCGTCCGATGTGCGGGCGTTCGCCAAGAACGCCGGCCCGCAATGCCTGCGGATCGATTACCTGGCCCAGGGTGGACGGCTGGCGTACTATACGCCGGACTTTTTCGCCCGGGGTGATGACGGCCGGTACTGGTTAATCGAAACGAAGGGACGGGTCGATCTTGATGTTCCCACCAAGGCCAAGGCGGCGATTGCCTGGTGTGCGTCGGCCTCTACCGATGCGATCAAGTGGCGGTATCTGTACGTCCCGCAGGGCGTGTTTGAACGCCAGTCGGCGGGCGCCCTGGGCGAACTGGCGTCGGCCTGTAAGCCTGCCCTCCAGAACCTGATTCAGTCCGAAGAAGTCGAAGAACGTTATCCCCTGCTTGCCCCGGCATTCGCGGAAGAAGATGAGGCTGAACCGGAATTTGAAGGGCTGGTGGATGATGCCGTGCTGAAGGCCCTCAGCCCGAAAGCCAGAAAGGCAGTGCGGGACGCGGTAATCCTGTACCGGTTCATGGAAAACAAGTCGGATATGAATTTCGCTCCGGCTTTGAATGTGCTGCTTGGGCCACTGGACTCAGCGGCGCGTGGTGTATTGAAGCGCCGGCTTGAACCTGCGATGCCGGAGACGGTCAATGATCAGAAAGCATGGTTCTTCAGCGGGGACCGTTACCTGGACCGTCATCTCAGCAAGATGGCGAACAACCTGAAAAAGACGCTGGTCTTCAACGGGGGGTACTCCCCTATCGGACTGCTGCGCTGGTGCCTGGAATATGCGGGGAACGACGACGATCAACTGGGCGGTGTGTTCGCTGCGGTGCGTGACCGTTTCGATTATCAGAACCGGGATGCACTCTTGCAGCACCTGACCACCCTGAACGATTTCCGGAATAATTACGTGGCGCACCAGGAACAAGAACTGAGCGATGCCCAGACTGCTCGAGAAGCTCTGCAACACTGGGTCGGTGTGCTGGGGACGTTGCAGGGGATCCAGTGACTTCAGACAGTTTTACCCTTCTGTTCTTTCCAATGTAACCTTCCTACCGAAGCAGGATGACTTTCTGCGTGGCTGTCATGTGGCCGGTGAGGGTGGTCCGGACAAAGTACACGCCAGACGGCAGATCGTCGCCGGTGATCTCCAGCCGGTGGCGGCCGCGGGGATGGTTCGCGAAGACCGTCTGCCGGACCTGGCGGCCGAGGATGTCGTAGACGGCGACCCGGATATCAGCCGGGGCGGCAAGCTGCACCTCCACGTTCACCGTAGCATTGAACGGGTTCGGGTACCATGCGCCGATGTGGAAATCAGCGGGCGTGTCCGGTGTGTGCTCCGGGGTGGACGTATTCGTGCCTTCGCCTTCAAGGTAGATAATGCGAAGAGGCTCGTCTGGATCGTTGCTGTAAATGTGGATCTGGCTGGAATAGGGAAGTGCTGCCTCGGGGGCAAACTGGACCAGAACAGAATCTAATGCACCGGGTTCAATCGTCAGGCTGTCCATGGTACAAGAGAATACCCCTGAGTCCGTACGGACCGAATCAATGGAAAGCAAGTAATCGCCGGTGTTCTCGATGCGGAGGTACCAGGTGGCGGTACTGTCAGTATAAACATTGCCGAAGTCGTGGTAGATGGATTCGAGCGATATGTCGGGCTTGACATAACAGTTCAGGATGGAAAGACCATTCACACCATTCGCCACAAAAATCAGACTGTCATGATACGCTACACCTGGCGCATGAGCAGCAAAAATGTGAGACCCTACTTCAACCGGGTTTGATGGGTCGTTGATGTCGAGAATACGCAAGTGGTGCTCGAAGTACCCAACTACGAACGCGTAACCATCACCGACAGCACAGTCACTCGCATCCCCTCCCGCCGGATGCGATGCGATTTCTTCCGGTTGTGCAGGGTCGGAGACATCAATAATCCTTAGGCCTTCGGTCCAATCGCTGACATAGGCATAATCGCCCGAGGCAAAGACACGGGCGGATGATCCCGGAGTTGCGATGAAACCCAACTGGCCGAAACTGTTCGGAAGTTCTGCATCAAGGATATACAACCCATTTTCGCGGTCGGCGAGAAAC
This sequence comes from uncultured bacterium, assembly GCA_964648415.1. Taxonomy (GTDB): domain Bacteria; phylum Electryoneota; class Electryoneia; order Electryoneales; family Electryoneaceae. The sequence goes on from CAZYOC010000070.1 coordinate 10,539, forward strand.
AGACGGTTCCCGACCATGGCGAGTCCAGATGCGAATTGGTTTCCGGGTTGGAAACTTGCCAGACTCGAAGGGGACAAAGGCTCGGAAACATCAAAGCTGAACAGGCCACCATTTCCGCCACCTTCCACGTTGAAGGCCGCGATAAAAGCACGAGTATCGTCAACAAGGATATTCGCGCAATCCCCGCTAACTGGCGTGTCAGAAATAAACTGTGGAGTGGTCGGATCGCTGATATCGACGATGACCATGGGGCCCTGGTGCATAGCCAGATAAGCATAGTCGCCATTGACAGCGACATCTCGCACCTGACCGCCGAGCGTGAATGATCCTTCGACATATGGGGCTGTTGGATCAGATACGTTGATAATACGAAGGTCGCCAGTAAAATCGGCGACATAGCACAGGTCTCCCACGACAGCAACATTTCCGGCATCACCCGGCGTGTCGATAGATCCCAGCTCAACGATGAAAAGCTGCTCCTGTGCCCATGAAGTCCAAGGGATGACCCCTATCAGCAGCAGGATGAAGACACCATACACATATCTCATGTTCTCTCCGCGTGTTATTTTACCAGTACTGCTTTTAGGAATACGACACGATCTTCGTACTGGACCCGCAAGATGTAGATCCCGTTGGCCGCGGAGGTTGCATCCCACTGGACAGCGTGATCGCCGGCGTCCATGATGCCATGGTGAAGCTGGGCGACCTGCTGCCCCAGTAAGTTCAGCACGGATACCTCAACCGGCCCCGCTGAGGGGATAGAGAAGCGCAATGTCGCTGTGGCGTTGAACGGGTTGGGGTATATTGGTTCGACGGAAAAGGCTGACGGCAGGTCAGCCTGTCTTTCCGGGGTGGACGTATTCGTGCCTTCGCCTTCAAGGTAGATAATGCGAAGAGGCTCGTCTGGATCGTTGCTGTAAATGTGGATCTGGCTGGAATAGGGAAGTGCTGCCTCGGGGGCAAACTGGACCAGAACAGAATCTAATGCACCGGGTTCGATAGTAAGGTTACTTGGTGTAATGGGGAAGAAAATCGAGTTGGTTACAATAGAATCAATTACAAGATCGATAGTCCCACTGTTTTCTATAGTGGGACACCAATCCTCACTTGTTCCTATCTCCACACCACCAAAATCGTGATAAATTTGAGCCAGGTAAATATCTGGTTCGCCGATTGTTGCACTACAGTCAAAGATGAATACTTGGTGGGAAGCGGTTACTAACGCGTACTGGTTGAAAGAAGCAACACTTCCAAAGCTGCTTCCGTTATTATAGAATCCTCCTTCTATTGGTTCAATAGGATTTGTAATATCAAGAATATGAAACCCATCCCAACCAGCAACATATAGCCAGCTATCAGACCTTTCCATTCGAAGTGTACTCAAAGTATATTCATTAACATATATAGGTGAAGTAATATCAGAAATATTATAAATTTTCAGTGTTGAATCATTCTCGCCTATGTACAGCACACTATCAAAAAAGGCTATGCCTAGTGCCTCTGTATCTGTTGAAATAGTCGTTTCCATATCAGGTTCTAATGGATCAGCAATATCAAGAATTATTACACCATGCGAGCGCGATACCACAAATGCGTAATTATCTACAACATCTATTCCTATTAATCCATCCTCCGCATCAGTATCGAAAAAGTAATCTGCAACTCCATAGCATGAATCAGGTTCAGTTATATCAACTATTCTCAATCCCCAATAGTAATCTATTATATAAGCATAGTTTTCAACTACAGATACATCACAAATGTTGTTGTCGTTCACCATAAAAGTGCTTAGCTGAATCAAATTGCTGGGGTCACTAATATCAATAATTCGTAAGCCAGCAGTACCAGCAGCTACATATGCAACGTTACTTTGGGGATCAATATCTATGTTTTCAATACTACTCTCAAATCCAATAGATCCGACTAGTTCAGGTTCGTCAGGGTTTTCTAGGGAGTATACAGTTAGACCATTAAAACCTGACGGGAAATATGCATTGCTATCATGAATACCAATTCTTCTCTGACCAATAGCGTTAAAGGATCCCACGAGTGAGATATTCAAACTGTCCTGAGCACAAATGCAATCGGCCATCAGAAACAGAAGTCCAAACAAAAGTATCGCTGTTTTTGTTCTCATGGTTTTCTCCAGGTTCTACTTTATCAAAACAGCAATGGTTGCAGCGGCGCGTGACCATTACAGCTTCACCGGCCAAGATGACAACGAAGCCGATGCGCTGCACCGCGGGCTTCGCGCCGGGTCTCACCCTCTGCCGCTCGCAGCTTCTCTTCGGCCTGACTACGGCAAACCGTAAAATGGTAAAACTGCAAAGCGTAATACCGGGGACAAGTTCCCGGCTTACTCCCCTGACCTCAGGAGTCGGAAACCTTTGGAGGAGCTGCGGAGCGATGGGATATCGTTGCCGCGATTTGGCGAGCGGCAGTGCCCGGCGTTGCGGTTCCAGCTGCCGCCGCGTAGGACACGGTAATAGCCCGTTGCTGGCCCTTGCGGATCTACACCAGGACTCGTCTCGTAATAGTCACTGTCGTACCAGTCACTGCACCACTCCCAGATGTTCCCGCTCATGTCATACAAACCCCAGGGATTCGGCTGCTTCTGACCAACGGGCTTTGTTCCATTCGGGTCATTGTTACCTGCGTACCAAGCATTGAGGCCGATCTCCGTCTCGTTCAGATCATCCCCCCACCAGAAGCGAGTATCCGTATCCGCTCGGCATGCATATTCCCATTCGGCTTCACTGGGAAGCCGCCAGGGGGCGCCGGGACTCATACTGTTCAAACCGCCTATAAATTCGTGAACGTCATTCCAGGAAACAGACTCAACCGGTCTGTTGTCCCCTTGGAAGTAAGAAGGGTTGGAACCAATCAGCGAAACCCACTGCGCCTGTGTCACTTCGTATTTCCCCATCCAGAAGCCATAGTCCAGAGTCACGAGATGCTGAGGCCGCTCATCATCTTGCGAGTCGGGATCGCTGGTCGGCGATCCCATCGTGAAGCTGCCGGGCGGAATCCAGACCATCGTGATGGTTTCGCCGGTGACACCAAGATCGAACACGCGTTCCATACCCGCATACAGCACGGTCAGCAGGTCGGCGGCGGTGTCCGTAACAGGGCCGTTCCCGGCACGATCAGTGAAGGTCACAGTCACGGTATCGTCTATAGCACCGGGCGTGTCTTCAGTGATCTCGAAGTTGCTGGCATACGCGCCATCGCCTTGGTCGGTCAGGGGAATGGGCTCCCAGCCGTTGATGGTGACGGTGGCGCTTCCGCCGTCTTCTACGCCTATCCCGTCCTGCGCCATAGTGAGGGTAAAGGAGATCTCGTCGCCGATGGTGATGTTCTCCTCGCCCGTAGATGTCCATGTGAAGGATGCGATGCCCACCTCGGTATCCACGGCGATAGAATCACGTACCGGGCCGGCGGTGTAGAAATCGTTCCGGAACCAGGCGTACAGCGTCTTCCAGCCGTCTCCCGGTGAAAGGGTGACATTTTGGGAGGCTGCGTAGGTTTGCCACGCGCCGCCGGTTGAATCCGGAGATTCGGAGATCAGCATCTCGCTGGCCTGAACACCGGGTGTTTCCACGGTCACGTCATGATATGTGATGTAGCTGGAATCATCCGGCTGGATCACGAGAGCGGGGTTGATCTCGGCGGGCAGAATCTCATCGTAGATCACCAGTTCGCCCATGTCGCCGGTGAACTGGAAGCGGGCGTAGACGCGCTTTTCACCCGGTCCAAGCGGCAATTCCACATCCTGAATGGTCGGCGTCAACGCCTGCCAGTCGGGGTTGTCCATCAGGTTGGTGTGGCTGGTGTCGATGGCCACCTGCTCCACATCGTTTCCGTCCAGGTAAACCGTCACAAGCCGGGAGACGGTGTGCGTTGCGCCGTTGTTGATGCTGACGGACACCCCCATGTCGATGTAGATCTCGTCGGAAACGGTCGAGGGTACGTCAAAGCTGTTCTTGAACCGGGCGTAGACAACACTGTTGGCGTCATCCAGGTTGAACTGTGCGCCGGACATGGTCGGGCTGATTCGTTTCCGCTGTGAACGCTTCTCCGGCTGCTGAAGCTGACCGCCGGTTGACGTCCCCGACAGGCTCCACCCGGTCACGGTATCGGTCATGGCGATCCAGTGGCCGTCGTGGAGGTCGCTGAAGTTGCTGATCATGACACTGTCGGCATAGTCCGCCTGCAACGCCAAATCCACGGTCAGCGAGTACACGGTATCGTTATCGGTGGGGCTGACAATCTCCACGGCCGCATTTTCCACAAGCTGCGCCTGGATGTTATCGGACACGATTTCCGTGACACCGCCGTTGTCGAAACGGAACCGGGCGTAGACGGTCTTCGCGCCCGCCCCTTTGGGCAGTTCAAAGTCTTCCACCAAGGCCGCGAATTGCTGCCACTGGGGGGTGTTGTTGATGCGTGTGTAGCTGGTGTCAATCGCCATCTTGTGGGGCGTGATGGTAGAGAGGGACAACGTGACGAACCGTGACGCGGTCGCTTCATCGTCGTTGTTGATCAGGACACTCGTCTGGATGTCCAGCACAACATTGTCCGACACAACGTCCGAGGGAACCTCGAAGCTGTTTTTGAACTGGGCGTAGACAACCTCAGTGGTCTCGTCCAGTTCGCTATTGCAGGCGGTGACGTTTTTCGGAGAGCGACGGTCTTTTGCTTTCCTGACCGGCTTGCCAACTTCCCGCTTCCTGCTGGTGCTGATCTGGCCCCAATCGCCCCCTGCATATAGATCCCAATTCTGGATGGTGTCGCTAAAGGCAATCCACGGTTGATTCGAAAGGTCTGGCTCGTTGCCCAGGCGGACACTGTCGGCATCATCTGCTGTCAGGTGCACGGCTACGAGGTACGTTTCGGTGGTGTCACCGCCAACGACTTCAACACCGGGGTTGGAGGGCAAACGAGCTGCAATAGCGTCGGAAATCGTAGCGGAGGTGTCGCCTGCGGCATGGACAACTTTGAGGTACACTGACTTCATGCCGGCGCCTGTTGGCAGCGCCCATTCTCTTGAAGTCTGGTAGTCTTCCCATTCAGCGCCCGCAAAATCCGTATTGTTGGAAAGCAGCATCTTCTCTGAGCCGAAAGCCAGGATGGTCAATGTCACAAAACGGGTGGGCGTGCTGCTTACCTGCCCGCCTTCAATAACGAGCAAGGGGTCTGTACTGATCGCAACAGCTGCTGTATCAGACCAGTAGGCCTCGCCATCCGGAAAGACTGCGGCGATCACATATTCATACCGATTCCCATTCTGGACAGTTTGATCAGTCGTTGAAGATACATACCCCACAGTCTGGAGAAGCTGGAACTCAGCTCCTTCGTTGACACGTCGGTACAGGTTGTAGCCAACCTCGCCAAAGTTTTCCAGTGGGGTCCAATCAAGGCGAACCCCGCCGTTGGCAATCAAAGCTGTCAGGTTGTAAGGAATCCCGCCTGTCTCCGGGTTGGCCGGGTCGAGAGGGTTGTCACGTACCGGTTCGGGCGGCATCTCCCGAGTGCATGACAGCGTTGCGATCAGGCCCAACACCAACACCATCTGAACAAGTTTTCTCATGTTCATCACGTCACCTGCAAATGCGGACTACATTCAAGTCCGAAGCTTGTGTCACTTCAACAATATCGCCTTTGCGCCATGCATCGTCCCGCCGTCCGTAATCTGAAGGATATAGACCCCGTTCGCCATCCCCGCCGGATGCCACGTCAAGGCACGGTATCCCGGCTGAACCCCTCGCAACCGCTGTACATCCACCCGCTCGCCCAACACGTTGTAGATGGTCATGGTGATGTCGGACGGCTGCGGAACCGCAATGGTCACGCGCAGCTGGTTGTTGAAGGGGTTGGGGTAGGTGTCGGTTATCTGGAAAACACTTGGTTGAAGCTGGGTTTCTCCTTCAACTGACGCCTCACCACTTACACCAAACAAATACACTATGCGAGTCGGTTCATTTGGATCGTTTGAATGGATCGTGAGAATGCCTTGATAATCTTCCTCTTGCGTGGGATTGAAAAGTACATCAACGATGACCAATGAATCTGGCTGCAATTCAAGCTCAGCAACAAACTGCGGTATGAAAGAAGCCTCATCTGAATCAATCGTCGAGATCAGCAATGGACCCTCTCCCTGATTTTCTATCTGCATCTGCCAGCATCCCGAATCTCCAACAGCAACCTGCCCAAAGTCGTGCATAATCTCAGGGAGGTGGATATCTGGTATCAGTGTGCTGTAGGACAATGCACCCATGTCTGTGATGGATGAATCAGGGTCGAGAGGATAATCGGGATCACCCGCATCAATGCATGGTGAATTGGAGGTAAGCCGGTAATCATTAGATTCGGGGTCTTGGAAGAGTGGGTCTTCAAAGATGTTGAAGTACTGGTCACACGAGTCACCGTTTTCATTTTCATATCCAATGTTTCCAAAACCATCTTCAAAATAACCTGAATAGTCGCCATCAATATTAGACTGAAAATCACAATAAAGTATTGCTGGCGCATCTAAAATCTCTTGATTGGTCAGGTAACTTAAAATACCATAATTTTGATTATTATAAAATACATTATTTGTAAATTATGATTGTGAATAACCTGATGATGCAAGTGTAAAATAAATTCCATGGCCATAATTATTTACTATTGTACAATGATCTATATTTACACGCCCACTAGTTATTTTTATACCTGCACCTTCTATTGAAGTATTCTTATAGATAACTGAATACTTGATTGTACATTCACCATGTGTAATATGAATTCCTCCTCCCATACAGTCATTACTAACAGAATTTTCATATATGATACAACTGTTTATTTCGGGATTGGAATATTCAGTTGCTATACCGCCACCACCTTGTTCGTTTGTGGAGTTATATGAAATAGTACAATTAATGATTTCTGCAGTACTATTATCTCCTATATATATACCACCTCCATCATAACCACTTGAATTGTCAGTTATTACAGAGTTACTTACCAGTGGAGACCCACTAAAGATTGCAATACCACCACCCTGAACAAAAAGATCACTGGTTGAATTGTCAGAGATGATGCAATCAATGACTTGCGAGTATGAGTTTACAATACAAATACCACCACCGCCATATGTCCAGTCTTCAGTCATACAATCCGTAATGATGGAGTGACGTATGGTTGGTGAGCAATCCTCTATGAATACCCCATGGTTCCCACTTCCACTGATCAACGCGTAGGAAATAGTACTGCTATCTGCGGCGGTCTCTGTGAAATGGATACCACCCCACATGTATTCGAGGAAAGGAATGAAGTGGATACTGTCGGTTTCCGTGCCATTGGCCACCAGTGTACCATTTATGGTAAAGCTGTAGTTACCATTGAAAAGTAGGGTAGTACCTGGCTCGATGGTTAGAGATTGGTCAACAGAAACATAAAGGTCACCGGTTACGTAGTATTCATCCGCTTCCAGCGTACCACTCAGAGAACCTGAAAGCTGTGCATGGGAGTAGGACGTAAAGGCGAGCGCGATCAACGATAGACAAAAGACACGGACATTCATAGAACCCTCCCTGACTGCGTGGTTCGAGTCATGGGTGGCGAGATGCGTGGCTGGTCTGAAAAAGTCGCCCGTGCCTGTGTTGTTCGTCAACGCTGTTGCAAAATCACCACACCGAACGGTCGCGTCCCAAAGTTTGGTGGAAATTGAGTTCCACCGTTCGGGTTGTTGAATATCAGGCCGCTTC
>CAZYOC010000071.1:0-18206 GCA_964648415.1 uncultured bacterium
GTAAGAACATCAATACCATAGACTTACGGCTCATCAACTGTTTAACTCGGGTTTAAATTACTGTTACCAAATGATTCTCTTTGTAGCTATTCCGCCGCCACACCTCTTCTCCCGTTGTACAGGAACAGCAGTTCGGCGGCTTCGCTGCGGGCCACGTCGGCGGGGGTGTGGCCGGAGGTGTCGTAGGCGTTGATGTTCGCGCCGAAGGCCAGCAGCATTTCCACGGCCTCCGCGTTGCCTTTGCGTGCGGCGGTGTGGAGCGCCGTCCAGCCCTGCTGGTTGGCGCCGTCCACGTTCGAGCCCGCGTCCAGCAGCAGGCTGATCAGACGGGGGTCGTTCATCTCCGCCGCCAGGTGCAGGTAGGAGTTGCCCTCCACGTCGCGCTGGTCGATCATCACGTCGCGCCCCTGCAACACCGTCGCCAGGAACATGCAGCCCTCTTCCATGGCCTGGCCGATGGGGCTCTCGATGAGCGATTCGCCGTAGGTCACATCCGCGCCGTGCTCGATCAGGATGCGGACGATATCCAGGTTGCCGTCCTTGATGGCGGTTTGCAGCAGGGTCAGCTCGCCGCGTTCGGTGAACTCGTTGACATCGGCGTTGCGTCGGCACAGCAGCCGCACCAGGTTGACATCCTCGTCATCGACCGCCACCCGCAAGGGGGTTTGTCCACGTTCATTCTGCGCCTCCAGGAACAGCCCCGCCTGGATCAGGTGGTCGATGATGGTCAGGTTACGGACCTTCAGCGCCACATCGATGGGGTATTCCGAGGTCTCGGTCCCCTCCACATCCGCGCCGTGCTCCAGCAGCAGTTTCACGATCTCCTCGTACTCCTCCCGGATCGCCTCGTTGAGGGGAGGAACGCCCTTGGAGTTAACGCGATTGGGCGAGTAGCCGTTCGCCAGCAGTTTCTTCACCAGTGCGTAGTCATGCCGTTCCAACGCCTGGTCCATGGGGGAGGAGAAGCCGCGCTCGTTGTCCACCACGACGTCCAACTTCAGCAGCAGATCGATCATGGCGAGGTTGCCCTGTTCGATGGCGACCATGAGGGGCGTGAAACCATCCCGGTTACGCAGGCCGGTGTTGGGCTGGGCGGCGATCAGGGTCTGAAGTGTGCGCGACCGGTTGTACAGCACCGCCAGGTGGATCGGTGTGGCCTCACGTCCGGCGGGGAGATCGAACGACGACCCGGTGCGGGCGTCTTTCTCCGCGCCCTGGTCCACCAGCAACCCCACCAGCGCCGGGCCGCCCTGGATGACGGCGAGATGCAGCGGGTTCACGCCGTCGTTGTCGAGTTGGTTCGGGGCGGCGTTGCGGCTCATGAGGAAGCGGATCATCTCGGGGCTGCCCACGGTGACGGCGACGTGCAACGGCGTCCGTCCGCGGTCATTGCCCACGTTCACCTGGGCGTTACGTTCCAGAAGCTGACCCGCGATTTCGCTGTTCTTCCGGGCGATGGCCAGATGCAGGCCGGTGTCACCGTGGCGTGTTTGTGCGTTGACATTGGCCCCCAGGTTCAGGATCAGGTCGAGGAATTCGGTGTTCTGGGTGAGTACGGCGTACAGCAGGGGGGTAAGGTGGTTCTTGTCCTTCTGGTTGATATCGCCGCCGCGCACCAGCATGGCCTGGAACATCTCCGGCTGGTCGGCGAGGACGGCGACATGGAGGGGATAATGGCCGGCGTCGTCACGTTCACGTTGAAAGCGAGCTTTTTCATCGGCGTCCATGATGGCTTGCAGGCTGTCGGTCTCGCCATGCCAGATCGCCTCGAAGATGTCCATGGCCCCGGCGGTTGAGGCTGTCAGGAACAGGCAAACGGCGGCGACAAACAGGTTACGTGACATAGAGCAGGCCCCTGGTTGGAATGAACAGAACACTCCTGAATATACAACGTATCGTGCTCTCACGCAGGGGAAAGAGGCGTGCGAGCCGATTAGGATCCCTTAACGCAACCCTCGACATATCCTAACAATCCCTCCCTATCCTCATGAAGGGTGGTTTTTACGGCTCTGGTGACAACATATGGTTATCGGCAGAGTTACACCCTGTGATTCTGGTGTTGTTGTCGTTTCCGATTGTTAGCAACCTGTGAGCGTGTCATGGCAAAAGCCGACCTGCATGTGCATTCCAAGTATTCCAACCGTCCCTCGGAGTGGTTCCTCCAGAAGTTGGGAGCCTCCCAATCGTATACCGAACCGGAAGCCATCTACCAGGCGGCCAAAGAGCGCGGGATGGATTTTGTCACCATCACCGATCATAACTGCATGGACGGGTCGCTTGAACTGGCGGGAAAATACAGCGATGCGTTTTCCGGGTTGGAATCGACCACGTATTTCCCGGAGGACGGTTGCAAGATCCACCTGCTGATCTGGGGCCTCACCGGCGAGCAGTTTGAAGAGGTCCAGGCCATCCGGGAGAACATTTACAACCTGCGGGAATACCTGGTGGATCAACGGTTGTCTCACTCGGTGGCTCACGCGACCTATCGTATCAACCACAAATTGCAATTACAGCACCTGGAGAAGCTGGTGCTGCTGTTCGACACGTTTGAAGCGATCAGCGGCGGGCTCAGCCGCAGCGCCAACACGTCCTGGTATTACTACCTGAAATACCTCAACGACGATACGATGAAGCAGTTGCAGGAGCGTCACGGCCTCTCGCCTCAGCGGCCCAACTCCTGGGTGAAGGGGTTCACCGGGGGGTCGGACGACCACGCCGGGATCTACATCGGCCGGACGTATACCCTTGCCGGGGCGAACACGCCAAAGGAATTCCTCAATCATGTCCTGGCGCGCAAGGCTTTCGCGAAAGGACGGTCCAACGATTTCCAGTCGCTGGCCTTCACGGTGTACAAGGTGGCCCACGACTATTCCAAGCAGCGCAGCCAGCCCCTGCTGAAGACCTTCAGCATGGGCGCGATCAACTCCATCATCTTCGGCGAACGCAAGGCGAACATGTTCGACAGCCTGACCGTGATGGGACTGAAAGCGGACTCGTCGCAGCCCTACAAACGCAAGATCGCCGAACTGATGGAGGATATTCGCCGTTCCAGGATCAGCTCCATCGAGGACAACCTGGACAAGTTGTACGACACGGTGGCCGACATCGCCGACGAGATGCTCGGCGGTCTGCTGGCGAATCTACAGGAGCAGGTCAAAGAGGGAGATTTCTTCAACCTGCTGAACAGGCTTTCCTCGGCGCTGCCGGGCCTGTTCATCGCCATGCCCTTCTTCAGCAGCCTGTACCACCTGAACAACAATCGCAAGCTGCTGGCTGAACTGCGGACCCAGCTTCCGGAAAAGCCTGACCGTAAAATTCTCTGGTTTACCGACACGTTGAATGATCTCAACGGTGTCTCGGTCACCCTGAAACACCTGGGCTGGCAGTTCTTTGCCAGCGGGATCGATGTGAAGATTGTGACGTCGCTGGACGAGAAAGAAGTATCCGGCGCGTTACCGCCGAACATGATCAATCTGCCCGCCCTGGCTGACTTCAAGCTGCCGTATTATGAATCGCTCAGCATGAGGATTCCCAGCGTGTTGAAGGCGCTGAAGGAGCTGAACAATTATGAACCGGATGAGGTGTTCATTTCCACGCCCGGTCCGGTGGGTGTGCTGGGGGTAATGGTGGCCAAATTGTTTAACATCCCCATGATCGGGGTTTATCATACCGATTTCACGATGGAGCTGAGCCACATCGCCGAGGAAGAGGAGGACAGCGACATAGTCGAGACCGTGGAGACCGCGGTCAACTGGTTTTATTCCTTCATGGACGAGATCAAGGTGCCTACCCAGGAATACATCGACATTATGGCGAAACGCGGGCTGGACCCGGCCAAGATGACCGTATTCCCCCGTCAGATCGATCATGAACGTTTCTGTTATTGTCCGCCGGACGAATGGCGCGAGCACAAGGTGGATCTTCCGGAAGGCGTCACCATTGTGTATGCGGGCCGGATCTCAAGGGACAAGAATATACCTTTCATGATCGAGGTGTTGCGGGAGGTATGGGCGAAGCGTGAGGATGTCAACCTGATCGTGCTGGGCGACGGCCCCTATCTGCAGGACATGAAGCGGGAGCTGGCCGGCAATCCCAGAGTACACTTCACCGGCAAAATCCCCTGGGATTTGATGCCGGTCTACTATTCGCAAGGCCAGTTCTTCGTATTTCCGAGTGTGACCGACACGTTCGGCATGGTAGTGCTGGAGTCACAATGCTGCGAACTTCCGGCGCTGGTGTCGGATCGCGGCGGCCCCAAAGAGCTGGTGTTTGATGATGAAACCGGCTTTGTCCTGCCTGCGTTGGAGAAAGAAGCATGGGTGGAAGCGGTGATGAACATGCTGCGCATCATCGAGCACGATCCGGAGCGCTACGACGCCATGCGCCACGCCTCGAGGATTCGGGGCATGGTCAACTCGGGCTGGGAGGCAGTGCTGAAGCAGTTGACCAGCGAAGAACTCCGGCCCCGGCTGGAACCGCTCGCCGACTGATCGGACCCTCCTCATGGCTTACGACACCATCGTGATCGGCTCCGGCGCCGGTGGCGCGACCATCGCCTCGGTGCTCGCAAGAGCCGGGCAACGTGTGCTCGTGATAGAACGAGGATTTCTCCCCACCGACCGTACCGCGTTTCAGGACGAATCCCGCATGCTGTTGCGTCGCGAAGCCCAGGACGACCGCGCGATCCGGGTCAACAACCGCCTGGCGCGGTTGTATGTCGGCGGTGTGCCGGGAGGGGGAACAGCATTGTACGGCGGCGCGTTACTGCGCCCGGCCCCGGAGGACTTCGAGCCGGGCCGCTGGTATCGGGATCACCTCCCGGAAGCCCTCCACCGCTGGCCGGTGACCTATGACGAGCTGGAACCTTTCTTCCAGAAAGCCGAGGACCTGTTTCATGTGGCGGGCGACGGGGAGGCCGCGATGCCGCATCTGGGCAGACGTTCCGGGTCTTATCCCGGTCCGACTCCCGCGCTGGAACCGATCAACCACCACTTGAAGACCAGCCTTGAGTCGCAAGGGCTGACCCCGTTTCACCTCCCCCTGGCCATCAACTTTGACACCTGTCTGTGGTGCTCCACGTGTCCCGGTTACATCTGTCCGAACGTGTCCCGTGCGAATGCGGTGGAGGCAGCGCTGAAGCCGGCGATTGAAAAACACGGGGCGGAGTTGCGCACCGGCTGGGAGGTTGAGCGCCTGCTGACGGACACCAGACCCCACAAAAAGGCGAAACGGGTTCGGATCCTCAACCGGCGGACCGGAGAGCGGCTGGAGGTCGAAGGGGATCGGTTCATTGTCGCGGCGGGAGCGGTCTGGTCGCCGGTGTTGCTGATGAAGAGCGGCCTGGGGAAGACCAGCCCGGAGTTGGGGCGCAATTATATGTACCATTGCGGCGCCATGGCGGTAGGAGTGTTTCCGCGTCCCACCGGAGCCGCCGACCGTTTCGTCAAACAGCTCGGTTGGACCGACGACTACTTCGGCGCCAACGAGTTCCCGCACAAGCTGGGTTATGTCCAGACGTTACCGGTTCCGGGGCCGTTGACGTTACAACATGAAGCGCCGATCCATCTGCCGGCGCCATTAGCGCAGCGCATCTACGAGCACTCTCTGGCCTTCACGGGTACGGTGGAGGATCTGCCGTTGGCTTCCAATCGCATCACCCTTTTCCGGAATGGGCGAGTCCGCTTGCAGCACCATTTCCATCCCTATGATGTCCAGCGCGCGAAGTACGTGCTCCGGCGGTTGCGGAGCCTGATGCGCAAGAGCGGGGCGCTGTTTGTGGTCGGCGCCACCGGCGACAAGGATGATATCCATACCGCTCACCAGGTGGGGACCTGCCGTTTCGGCGAGGATCCAAACACCTCTGTACTCGACCGCTGGTGCCGTGTCCATGACAGCGACAATGTGTACGTGGTGGACGGCAGTTTCATGCCGACCTCGCTGGGCGTCGGTCCGGCATTGACCATCATCGCGAATGCGCTGCGAGTGGGAAGCCACCTGTCCTGAAGGATAAGGGTTCGTTTGCTCGCCTTCTGAGTCCACTGTATATTGGCGAGAACCGTTAACTATGGGGGCCTGCATGAAAGGCATCATTCTGGCCGGCGGCAGCGGAACCCGGCTCTATCCATCCACGCGTAGCATCGTCAAACAACTGCTTCCCATTTATGACAAGCCGATGGTGTATTATCCCCTGTCGGTGTTGATGCTCGCCGATATCCGGGAAGTGCTGATTATCTCCACGCCCGCTGACACGGTAAGGTTCGAGCAGCTTCTTGGGGACGGCTCCCAGCTTGGCATGCGTTTCGAGTACAAGGTCCAGCCCAAACCGGAAGGCCTCGCGCAAGCCTTCATCCTGGGCGAAGAATTCATCGGTGATGATGATGTCTGTTTGATCCTGGGCGATAACATCTTCTACGGTCATGGGTTGGTGAAGATGTTGACAGATGCTCGCTTACGGGTGAAAGCAGATCGGAAAGCCGTGGTGTTCGGTTACTATGTCGATACTCCCGAGCGCTATGGGGTGGTCGAGTTTAATGCCGCAGGGAACGTGCTCTCGATCGTGGAAAAGCCGGAGCATCCGAAGAGTAACTATGCGGTCGTGGGGTTGTATTTCTACCCGAATGACATTGTCCGGGTGGCGAAGACGATTACGCCTTCGGCTCGTGGGGAGCTGGAAATCACCACTGTCAACCAACGTTTCCTGGAACGGAACGAGCTCGACGTGAAATTGATGGGACGCGGCTTCGCCTGGCTTGACACCGGCACCCACTCGGACCTGCTCGCCGCCTCCCAGTTTGTAGAAATGATCGAAAAGCGGACGGGGCTGAAAATTGCCTGTATTGAGGAAATCGCCATGCGGAAAGGATTCATATCAGCCGAACAGGTAAAAACTTTGATCGCCGGCTTGAACAAAAGTGAGTACGGCCAGTATCTTGAGCAGCAACTTATCTCCCTGAAAAACATGTAGCCGGCCTGGTTACGACAGTCCTTCGCCTGCGTTGTACAAAGCAAAAAACTGGGCGCTATGAGTATTCATAGCGCCCAGGTACGTGTTGAAGAAGCTGCTTGCCAATTGTTTCAGATCAGAACCGGTACGTGTATATCACGTTAAACAGGAAGTCGTTGCGGTTCGGCGCCTCCGGCAGAGAAATCGTATAGTCCGTTCCTCCCACGGTGGTGGTCACCGAGCCGGCATCCAACGGGTAGGTGGTTCCATCCCACATCTCCCACTGTCCATTTTCGCTGTGGGTAGAGATGCTCAGCAATCCGCTCAGCACATGATTGGGGTAGAACTCGTATTCCACTCCGGCGACCAGGTCGATGCGGGTGTAATCCACCAACTGGGTTTTCACCGTCGTCGCACGGGCGGCCGCAGCGGCGGCGGGATCGGCGATGTCCAGACCGGGATCGATCGGCTGCTGCATATTGTCTCCACTCGCCATGGTAATCCGCGGTCCGAAATACGGCACCAGTTTCCGGTTCAGCAGCAGAAAGTCAATGCGTGGCGCGAGGGTCAGGTAGTTGATGTCGGTTTCCCCGCCGATGGCCGTGTTGTTCGTGTTGGACACGTTCAACCGGGTCATGTACGGCCCGGGGTATTCCGTGTTCACGCCAAAGTTCAGCATCAGGCTGTTGGCGTCGCTGTTGTTCTGGAAATCGAACGTCCGGTCCGAGGTGATCATGTTGAGCATCAACCGGTGGGACAGGCTGCCCGTCTCCAACCCGTAGCTCATCCCGAAGTTGATCATGTTGTTGTTCAGGGCGTAGCGCGAGTCCAGCGTGTCGGTAATCACACTATCCTGTATGCCCGCAGGGTCCGGACCGTAAAGGATCGTCTGCTCCGCATCGTTCTCGAACACCTGGTTGCGGAAGGTGAAGTTGAAATCGGGATACCTCGGGTCGGTGTACACGTTGAAACCGACCATGATCTCGTCGCGGTTCAGCGTGATGTCGCTCTTGTCGTTCACGTTGTTATGATAACTGGAATACCCCAGGTTCAGGTAGAGCCGGCTTTGATAGAGGCGGATCCGGTCACGCACATAATAACCGGCGTCGTCGTACAGCAGCGACGGGTTGCCAAGCGTACGGAAGCCGGAGTTGATCTTCCGGTAACCGATGCGCAAATCGTTGTACAGGTATCGCAGGCGTAACTTGGAGTCGTACGAGAACGAATTGGCCAGGATGGATTTGGCGACATCTTCCATCTTGATCTCTTCATCGCCGCTGGCCTCGTCGGTGTCGTCGGACAGGCCTTCATCGGGCAGGGGAACAAAGTAGGAGTTGATGTACATGTATTGCTTGTAGTCTTTGGCGGCGTTGAACGGTTCCTCGTAGATGTTGTCATTGTAAAGCGACAAACCGGTCGAGACCGACATTACAATGCGCCGCCTGTCAAAATTCATGTCCAGGTTGAAGCCGCTGACCAGGTTGTCCTTCGGTGTCGTTCCGATATAGTTGGTGCGTGCATACAGGCTGTCGAGGGGTTCTGCTCCGGTGTATCCTGTGGCGCCGACAAAAACATCGGCGGAATCCGGCAGGAACACCGACTGTTTTTCGTCGACCACTTTCATCACGGTAAACCCGAAATCGATCCGATCCTTGAAGCCCAGGTCACTGGAAATCTTCAGCGCGCTCAGCAGCCGCCGGAAGGTGCTGGTGTTGTAGATGTCGCGCTCCACATTCCAGGTGGTGTCCGGATTGGCCGGGTCGGAGTAATCGATGTCGGCTTCAATGATGCGTTGTGTGTAACTCAATTGGCTGACATGCCGGTACATCTCACCGTAGACGGCGTAGACATTAAGGGGTCCGGGCTTGACCGCCAGCTCAAAACCGCGGACCCGCGAGCCGAACAGGAGAATATCGTTGTACCTGGGGTTGATGTCGCCGGCCCGCATCCTCCACCAGGGCATACCCATGGAGAAGAGGAAGCGGTGCTGCGGTTGCAGTCCCCGGTGCTCCAGGCTGGAGAACCGACCACGCGCCACAGCATTGAAACTACCCGTCTTGAAAGTCAGTGAAAACGATTCCCGGCCGATATTCTGGTTGGCTCCGGAGATTTCCGCCATGGTTCCTTCCGCGCTGACATACCCGTTGAGGTATTTCCGGTAACCGACCCGCTCCTTGCGCTCCGTCGGCGAGATCATGTTGAAGAACCAGGTGGCCAGCACTTCGCGCCCGCTGTCGCTTTCGTACAGCAGGTCAATCCGGTGTTTGCCCGGTTTCAAGCCGTCAATCACCGCCGTCAGCACTTCCGTGCTGATATTCGCTTCGTCGGTGCGGTTTTTCCCATCGAGGTGCAGCACGATTTTCTGAGGATCAATCGTTCCCAGCGCCTGGTTGAACGACAGCGCGATCAGGACCTCGTTGCCCATGATGGACTGGTTGTCCTCCGGGCTGATGATGAGGATCTGTGTGTTGGTGACCGTCTCGCCGGACGCTTCCACGGACACCAGCACGGGATTGACCATGCCGCCGTCAGGGAACGTCGCCGCCACACCGTCATCGAACTTCATCTCGATGTAGTATTCCATGCCTACAGAGACCACGGCGCTGCCGGGAATCTGAGCGGAAAAGGTCTCGCCGGTGAGGATCATTTCCACGTAGTCGTAGGATTCCTGATCCACGTTCCGGAACCACAGGTAGGCTTCCGCGACCTGGTTGGCGGTGTAATCGCCGCCGACCCGGCTTTCGATAGTGATGGGACGTCCCACCGAGGCGAACGTAACCGGGTTATGGTCGATACGGACGATAGCGTCGGTGACGGCCAGGGTTGTGAATGGCGCCACAACCAACGCCGCCAGAAGGAACAAACGGAGAGCATACTTCATGAGCCGCTCCAAGCAGGTTTCTGTTTTCGGGAGTTCTCCCAGAATTTCCAAATGTAGACTATTCCAAGGGACAAGCTCAACATTCTTAGAGCCGCCGAACAAAAAAATAAAGCCCGCCGGACACCCGGCGGACTTCAGGAAGTCCGAAACAATCAGGAGATATCAACAGCCTACTGGGTCTGTTGATACTGAATAATCAAGGTTCTACGGTTTCCGTTTTCGTCTTCCAGCTCGATTTCGATGAAATCAGTGGCACCTTCATCGTCTATCTCAGGAATCTGGCCTTGCTCCATGCCGCCCGTCTGCATGTTGCCCTGCGGGTCGACCTGTCCCATGAAACCTTCGCCGACTTCAATCTCTTCGCCGGTCATGGTGTTCAACAGACCCACCAGACCTTCGAGGGTAAGCTGTAGCGTGGAGCCGTCGGGCTGCACGATCACCCAGAACTGGGTGCCCTTGACCGACGCCACCGCGGTGGGCGTCGCCACCTCCATCGCGCCCTTCTGCTGGGTCACATTGGCGAACAATTCACCCACTTCCATGTTCACGCGCTTGGAGAGGGAATAATCGTCGTTGCGCGACGCGGTCACGGTGATTTCGGTGTCCGGCCGGATCTTGATCTGGCTCTTGTCGTCGGTGAAGACCAACGAAATGAATCCGTCGGCCCCGGTCCGGACCTGATGGCCGTTGTCCAGAACTTCACCGAAGCTCATCTTCGCCCAGCCTTTTCCACGATTGACTTCTACTTTTCCCTGGACGACCGTGACCACCGCGATCGCCTTGGCGCCGTCCGCCATCGCTCCCGCCGTAAGCAGGAGGACAAGCAGGATCGCGAACGCCGCAACACTGGTTCTATGCGCACTCATGATCGGTTCTCCCGGTTACGGTTAATCGGATACGATAACGTTTTCTACTTCCAGCCCAGGCTGCATCAGCAGGTTGGTCAGCTCGCCCATACTGCGGCCGCTGATCCCACCAAACGTGACCCCGGCCGGAGTATAGCCCTGCAACTGGCTGACAATCACAGCGTACTGATCCGGCGTCAGCTTGCTGGAAAGGATATCCAGCAGTTGGCTCATCTGCGCACTCATGCCCGGCTCGCCGACACCACCGCCACCGCCGCCGCCTTCTTGCGGCCCGAAGTGGAACACTCCCGGAGTACTGCGGAAGACACGGTAGCCGCCCGGCATCACCGTCGCAGCCCGCACTTCCACCATCCAGGCGTAGTTATTGCCCTCGATCAGGGGACTTTCGCCCATGCCCGCACCGGTAAAAGTGTGCATGTCATACATCTGCGGATGACCGGCAAACTTGGTCTGGGTGGGATCGGGGGACCGTTGCAGGATTACGTCCAACGGGTCCATGTCCTCCTGGCCCGGCATGAACTGCACGATGTAGAGCATGACATCGTTTGAATTGACCGGTCCGCCGGTCCAACTCCAGTTGAACGTAATGGGCACGGTGGGGACATCGTCAAACATCGTGGGAGACAGCGGAATCGGCTGCGAGGGGTTGAACACTTGGATGCTGGTGGTGTACATCCCGCCCGGCAGAATCGGCCCCGCCACGCTGCCCTCATGGACTTCAATCCCCAGCGTGTACACCGACGCCGCCATGTTCAAACCGTCGATCAGGTCTGCGAAATCCGCCGGAGAAGCCGTATTGCTCTGCTGGCCGTCAATCCGCATCCAGATCAGGTTCTCCCACTGATCGTTGTACAAACGACCGCCGGGAACGTTCTCGGCCCATTCACCGATTTCAAACGGGTCGGTGACCAACTCGATGAGACGGCCACGGCCGCTGACCTCCAGGTAGATCTTCAACACGACTTCCGTCTCATCCGACGGACTCACGCCGTTCACCTGGACATACATAATGGGCGGGATCTGCTCAAAGTCCCAGTTCTGCCCTTCCTCCAGGGCGCTGACATCAATCACATCCCCAATGGGGAAAATCTGCGGGGTGATCCCGTATTGGGCCTGTTGGGTAAAGCCCGCAGATACGGACAGGGCATTCGCTTGCAAAGGCAGCAGCAACAGCCCCGCCAGGACAAGCATGCCACACATGTTTCTCCACTTCATGTCGGACCTCCTCTACCTAATGTTCAACCCTTGGCGAAGACCACGGGCAGAATTTGCGATGACAGGTTCCCTCGTCTAATAAACTACGAAGGAAGCCACCGGAATATGTGCCATGTATCACTCTTTTTATGAAAAAGAGGCTTTCCCCGGGAGCCCGCAATTTCTTCAACTACTCCCTGCGTCGCCCGGAGCCTTTTTTCTTGACCTGTTCCAGAAACTCCCGCATCCCGTGGTCCCGGTAATACGCCCAGGCCTTACGATAGCCTTTGCCGTACGCCGGATCCTCGTTCTCTTCCAGGTTCTCCAGATGATACCGGGCCAGATCGCTGTCGAGCTCCTCGAGCACCAGCCTCATGGCGACATTGGCCGAGCCCTCTCGCCATTTCGGCCCGCCCCCGTCGGCCTTGTTCTCGTGCTGCCAGACATGGAACAACTCGTGCGCCGCCACCCCCAACAGCAAATCGCGGGGCAGCCCGTACAGATAATAGAGGGCCGTCGTTTCGCGCACCACCCGGCCGTTCATCGTCTCGGTATGCACCCGGTGCAGCCCGTTGGGGTCGCCCCCCTTGCCGCCGTGCAGCTCACGCAGGCGAGGTACATCCACCAGCGAGATCCGGATCCGGTCAATGGGCACATCAATGTGAATCCCTTTGCGCTCGAGGATCCGGATCGCCTCTTCGGTGATACGCCGGGCGTCCGCGGCGTCGGTGACTTCGGTCTTACGGCACTCGCTGCACTGGATGCGCCCGTCGCTCAGCCGCCACGCTTTCCCGGGCAACGCAAACCGGCCGCAGGAGTCGCACCGCTCCACCTGGTCTTCGTACTCCGCCCGGATCGTAGTACCCCACCAGTCGGTGATGTACGCGCCCAGGATCGGCTCGCCGCTGATGGCGCACACCGGGGCCAGGTTCTCGACGTAACAGCTCTCGTGGTAAACGGCGCCGTCCTTCTGGACGTACGTGTCGGTCACAGGCTTTCCGCACCACCCGCACCGTGGGGAGAAGGCCTCATGATAACAATCCGGGTGATAAAACTTGCCGTCTTTTTCCGCATAGGCCCCGTCGATCACATGTCCGCAGGAAGCGCACCGGAAGCACTCGGGGTGGAAGTACTTGCCCTCGACCTCGATGTACCGATCAGTGATCCACTCGCCGCAGGCGTAGCATTTGTATTGCTTCGCCGCCAGTACGCCGGGGAATAACGCCGTCCCCGTCAACGCCGGGAGCAGCACCCGGATCACTCGCCTGCGGGTCCAGGGCTTACTCTCCGGACAGGTGCAACCAGCCTCTTGGGGACAGTCCATGGCCATAGTCTGTTAATATACTCTAACTTTCAGGGCAAAAGAAACATGCTTCCCGGAGAAGTCCACTCTCCCGCCGGTTCGGCCCGCGGGTCGCTCCTCGGGGCGGGGAACTGTTATCTTGCCAAGGCTGTACAATGGCTGAAGCAGGCGGATTTGAAGTGTGAACAGCGAACAAGACCAAACCGAGTTTCACGAGGCTGAATTGCACCGTCTAACAAGGCATAACGACAAAGGAACCGGCCCGACAGAGGGATCTGAACTGGCCATGCGGTCTGGCCCGACAGCTTCCTGTCGGGTTTCACTCATCCTGGTCGTCGTGCTCCTGACTGCCCTGGTCGTCGGGACTTTGCCCGTCACCAGTCACGCCCAGACAAACCGCGTTCCACAACGCACCCGCAGCGAAGCCGAACAACGTCAGCTCGCCGCCCAGAAGAGCCGCGCCGCTTCCGGCCTGGAGCGACGAGGCCGTTACGAGTCCGCCCTCGACATCTGGCTCGACCTTCACGACGCCTACCCCGAGGACAACAACTACGTCAACGGCGTCATCCGGTGCCTGACTACCCTGGGCCGCAACGAGGACGCCGCGCGCCGCATCGAAGACCGCCTCCCCCTCGAGGTCGACCTGCGCCGGAAGGCCGAACTCTACGCCCAACTGGGCGGCGTCTACTCCGCCATGGACAAACGCACCCAGGCGGAGATCAACTGGCGCAAAGCCGAAGAAACCGCCCGAGGGCAAGCCGGAGCGTACTACGATGTCGCCATGATGTTCCTGCGGCAACGCCAGCGCGACCGTTCCATTGACATGTTGAAGCAGGCGCGCGAAGATCTGGAGAACCCGTATCTCCACGCCTACACCATCGCCTCGCTGCACCAGTCGTCCATGGACTGGGAGGGCGCGGCTGAAGAGTACCTGCTGGCGTTACGTGAAAACAATCACCGGCGCGTGTCGGTGCTGCGTTCCCTGGCCTCGTTCCCCACCGATTCCAGCGCCGACGCCGCTGTGAGCCGTGCGGTACGGGTCGAGCTGGAGGCCACGGAAAGCGATGCGCCCTGGGAAGGTTACCGGGACGCGCTCTGGCAAATCCTCGTGGATCAGAAGATCAAGAACGGCCGCTTCGAGGCGGCGGTGGACCTGCTGGAGGATATCGCAGAGGAGCAGGGCGACGGCGGCTGGCTGTTGCAATTCGCCCAGACCGCGGTGGATGAGGGCGCGCTGGACGCCGCCCGGCGAGCGCTGGAAATCGCAGGACGGCGGGTCGTCAGCGAAGTGCGCCGCAACGAGGTGAACCTGTCGCTGGCCATGCTGGCGCGAGCGGAAGAGCGCTACGCCAAAGCGGATTCTCTCTACGCCCTCGTGATCTCCACGATGCGCAAAGACCGCAACCACGCCCAGGAAGCGTTGCTGGAGCGCAGCCGGATGCGGTTGATGGAGCTGGACGACGCCGAGGCCGCCCTGAAGGACCTGGCCACGTTGGCCGAGTCACCCCACCCCAATTACATTCAAGAGATGGAATACCTCACCGGCGCGGCGTTGCTGCGGCTGGGCCGCTACGACAAAGCGCTACCGCATCTCCAGGCGGCGGTGCGCCCCACCGTGGAGCCGGACCCGAGGCAACGGCAACGGCGTTCCGCACCGCAATTCAACCCCGAACTGGCGGCGCAGGCCACTCTGCTGAAGGCCCGCGTGGCCTGGTGGCAACATCAACCCGCCAAGACCACCGCCCTGCTCGACAGCATGCTGTCCAACCCCACCGGGGCGGAGGTGGAAAACGACGCCTTCGACTTGCTGATGCTGCTGGGCGGCGAGGCGGATTCGCTTGCGTTGCGCCGGTTTGCCCGCGCCGACCAGGCCGTGTTCGAGCACCGCATCGCCGAAGCGGAATCCCTCTTGACCGATCTGGCTGAGGATACGGGTACGGTGGCGTCCGAGGCGGCCTGGCGACTGGCTTGGCTGGCCACCGCGACCGGCGATCTCGCTGTGCCCGACGCCCTCACCACGTTTATCAACCGCTTTCCCGACACCCCTCGCGCCGAAGAAGCCTGGCTGGAAATGGGGATCTGGTACGAGGCGCATGGTCAGACCAACGAGGCTCAGACCTGCTACGAGACCATCCTGATCGACTACCACGACGGCCTGCTGACCTCGGAAGCGCGGCTGCGGCTGGACCGCTTGTCCGGGATGGAGTTGCCACCTCTCCAGCCACCGCCGGTGTTCGATACGCCCTGACAACTGCGTTTGCACTTGGAACACACCACCGCTTGCGTTGGCCGTCCGGCGGGTCTACACTCTGGACGACAACCCTATCGCACGAGACACGGAGGCCATATGTCGATTGATCCCGCTTTGCTGAACATACTTGTCTGCCCGGAAACCAGGGCTCCGTTGGTGCTGGACGGCGCCTCGCTGGTCTCCACCGACCCGGATTCGCGGCGACGATACCGTATTGAGGACGGTATTCCGGTGATGTTGATCGAGGAGTCCGAGCAGCTCGATGAGGACACCTGGCGCAGCATCCTCGCCAGGTTCAAGCAGCATTGACATGAACCCGAGCCGTCACAGCCTTCAGGGGATCGCGTTCCTGCTCCTGCTGTTATTGACAACGATCGCACTGTCCCAACCGATGCCGGGCGCATCGGGGGAGAAGAAGCGTACGCCGCTGTTTGACGGTTCACAAGCGTATTACTTCCTCTACCGTCTCTGCGATCTCGGCCCGCGCATCCCGGGTTCGCCCGCTCACACCAAGGCCCGCGACAACATCCTCGGCTGGTTCAAACTGTGCGGCGCGGCTGTACGCGAGCAGGCCTTTACCGCCGAGCTGCCGCGTCATCCCGACGGTAGCGGACGATTCGTGAAACAGAAGGGGGTCAACCTGCGGGCGGAGTTCGGACCACATCGACGTCAGGCCGCCCTGATGATCTGCGCGGGGTACGACAGCCGGCCCTGGTGCGACGGCAATGAGGTGGGGAAAGGGATTGACGCCGAGGTCGCCTGTGTCGGGGCCAACAGCAATGCTTCCGGGGTGGCGGTATTGTTGGAGCTGGCCCGCATTTTCGCCGTGGAACCGCCGCCCATCCGTGTCGACCTTATGCTATTTGACCTGGAACTGTCGGGCGTTGCGGGTGCGGTGGAGGGTTGGCGCCAGGGCAGCGCGTTCTTCGCGGAGCATTATGCAGGAAGCACCCCCGGCGCGGTCTTGACGCTGGAACAAGTGGGCGGTATCGGACCGCTGTTTCGTGAAGAACCGCTCTGCCTGACAAAGTACCCCGAGTGGACCACCCGGGTTTTCATGCTGGGACATGAGATGGAGCCGGAATGGTTCGAGGTGGCGCTGGGGGAACGCCTCCTGGGGTCGCATACCTACCTGGCGCAACACGGTTTCCAGACCTGCGCCCTGATCGACCAGATGTATCCCTTCGCTCACACCGAGCAGGACATTCCCCAGAACTGCAGCCCGGAAACACTGCAGGCGGTGGGAAGGTTGATCGAACGCCTGATCTACGATCCGCCGGAAGACGAGGCGCCGTAAGCCGGCCTTCTACCGTTCAAACAGGAACTCGCACGCCTCCTTACGGGGACCATTGCCATCACAGACAGCATATTCCGTCGGCCCCCACATGGATACACCGGCACAGTCTCCCTGCGGGCCGATCAGGTAGAATTTCAGACCGAAGTTGGGTTTCCCCTCGTCGTTGAGCAGATGCTTTTCACGGGTGGTGTGGGCCACACGGCGGAGGATCTCCATCCCGGCGTCAGCCGGGCTCATCCCGTGGCGCATCAGCTCCACCGCCGCGTACGAACAAAGGTTCTGCAGGTTGGCCTCGCCACGGCCCGTGCTGCCGCAACTGCCCACCTCGTTATCGCAATACAGCCCTGCGCCGATGATCGGCGAATCGCCGACCCGGCCGGGCATCTTGAAAAACAGGCCGCTGGTGGTGGTCACGCAGGATACGTTGCCCTTCGTGTCGATGCCGCCACAATGAATAGTGCCGGTGGGACGGTTGAAGAAGTCGCGGACGGCTGGATCCAAGTCCTCATCGGGCGGGGTCAGCCAGTCATCATTCGGGGACAGGGATTGCTTCCAGTAGAGCCAGATCTTGCGCGCTTTTTCGGTGAGGAGGTTCTCTTCTGGAAAACCGTTGGCCCGGGCGAACTGGAGCGCTCCCTCGCCCACCAGCAGCACATGGTCGGTCTGCTCCATGACCAGCTTGGCGACCTTGGAGGGATTCTTGATGTTGCGCAGGGACGCCACCGCGCCGGCGCGATGCGTGGGGCCGTGCATCACGGCGGCGTCGAGCTCGACGATCCCGTCTTCATTGGGCAAGCCGCCGTAGCCGACCGTGATGTCGTCCGGATCGTTCTCGACGACATTCACGCCCGCGATCACCGCGTCGAGGACATCGTCGCCCGCCGCGATTTTCTCCCAGGCGATCTGCACAGCCTCCAGACCGTTGCTCGACGCCACTGTCTTCGGCGCAAACCCGCCTGATGCTTTCCGTACCGGCGCACCGTGACCAACACTGCCCGCCAGCAACGGCGCTCCCGCCGCCGCCACAGTTCCCGTCTTCAGAAAATCTCGCCTGCGCATGCGTTTCCCCTGTTCGAGATGGATTGTCCGCAAAACAAAATAACTAATTCGGGTCTCCTGAAAAAGTCAGGTTTACTTTTTTCGCTGATTCAGGTAGTTGTTCAGCATGCGTTGGCTCCATGTTGGAGCAGCCAATTCTGGGAAAAAGTTATCTGGTACGGCCCCAACAGGCTTCTGAACAGCCGGATTTCAGCCGTTCTGAGCTTTGAAACCAGCAAAAGAAAAGAGGACAGCAGCATTTTCAGGTTCATCACCAGGAAGGTGATGCTGATGGCGGAGGCGGAGGTCGCCGCGAGCTTGGTCATCACACGTCCCAGTCCGTAATGGCGTTTATCCTGTCCGAATTTGCCCTCAACCTGGTTTCGTTCGATCTCGTCAAGATGTTGCCGGCGTTTACGTTCGGCAAGTTCAG
>CAZYOC010000072.1:0-18206 GCA_964648415.1 uncultured bacterium
GAACCGTCTTGCCGGAACGTGCCGACAAAAGTGGCTTTCCGGCCGGGCTTCTAGTCCCGAGCCGCAGGCGGACAGCGCTCACCCGGATATCAATACCCCGCCCCGCCAGCATCTCAACAACAACGCAGATTCCGTGCAAAGCTCCCTCCCCTATTCTCACCCTCCACCCGGAGCCCTTACCTTTCAGCACCGTGCGAGAGCGATCAGGAAATCCTTACCGCTGAGGGGAAGTCATGTCCGAATCTTTGTTGGCCCGATTGGAGTTGCCGGCGTCGGTGAGTTTCATTTCACCGGCGGTGGATTTCATCCGCAACGTGGCGGAGGACGCCGGTCTCAACGGCGAGGAGGTCGACAACCTCCACCTGGCGTTTGAGGAAGTCGTCACGCGCATCATCCAGCAGGGCTTGCAGGCCAACCCGGACGAGCGCTTCAACGTCACCTGCGAGAAGCTCCCCAGCGGCGTGGAGATCCTCATTCAGGACAAGGGCCGGCCCTTCGACCCCGACGAGATCCCCGCCTTTTCCCCGGACGCCCTCACCGAAGACAAGCTCGACGGGCTCGGCGATTACCTGGCGCGTCACGCGGTCGATGAGCTCAGCCATTTCCGCCTTGGCAAGGAAGGCAACCTCACGCTGCTCGTGAAGCATGGCAGCCGGTTCCGTGCGCAGGAGACTCCGCCACAGCCGCCGCCCGAGAGTGAACCGAAAACCGTACCCGACAACTTCGAGGTCCGGCGGTTCAACCCGGAGGACGCCATCGGGCTGGCCAAGGGCGCGTGGAACGCCTACGGCTACACCTACGCCGATTTCTTCTATTTCCCCGAACGGGTGACGCACATGAATCAGCGGGGGAAGATTCATTCCGTGGTCGCGACCATTCCCGGCGGCGATCTGCTGGGACATGTGGCGCTGGCGTTCCCGATCCAGGACGCGCCGATTACCGAGTTCACTGCGGCGTTTGTCAACACGGAGTACCGTGGCGGCGGAATCTTCAAACAGCTCAACGTGGCGGCGTTTGACCTGGTCGACGAGCTGGGGTTGCGGGGCGTGTTCGTGCACGCGGTGACCAGCCATTTCATCTCGCAGAAGACCATTCATCACTTCGGGGCGCGGTGTTGCGGCCTGCACCTGGCGTCGGGACCGCCAACCGTCAACTTCAAAGGGTTGACCGGCGAGGGCAAGCAAAAAGAGAGCTTCCTGGTCATGTACCAGCCGATCAGGGATGAGCAGGAACGCACGATCTACCCGCCGGACCACCATGCGGATATGATTGAAACGATTTACGCGTCCGTCGGACTGCCGGCCCAAAAAGCCGCTGCGACGAAGACGGACTTCCAGGGAGACACCATCCTGCATGCTCACGGTCAATTTGACACCAACACCGGCAACATCTTTCTCTACGATGCCGGTGCGGATTGGGAGCACGAGCTGAAGATCGCCTACCGTCGCATGGCGCTGGAGAAACGCGACGCCATCTTCCTGTACCTGAACCTGCAGCATCCCAAGACGCCTGAGATCTGCGGGAAAGCGGAGGAGTGGGGCTTCTTCTTCAGCGGCGTGCTGCCCTGCGCCATGAAGGGGGAGGACGCGCTTATCCTGCAGTACCTGAACAATATGCGGATAGACGTGACCCGGTTGGACCTGTTCGAGGACGCGGCGAAAGAGCTGCGCGACTATATTCATCGCCAGCCGCCGATGCAGGAGCTGGAGGCATTGTAAACAACGCGATAGCATCAATCGAATTGTGATTTTTCATGGCGGCGCCTCTTGCAGGCGACCGTGAGCTTTCTAGAAGAAGCCCGTCCGGAAAGTGTGATTCAGAAATTTTTGCAGGAGTAGCCGGTTCACATTGCTGAATTGCTCGCGACGGAAGTGTTTCATAAACAGCACGATAGCGATGGTGCGCTCGCTGTATGAGAATCTGGATTTGGTCGGCATTTCGCAAAAGTGGCTTTCCGGTCGGGCTTCTAGTTTGACCACCTATTCCCGGCAACCACCCCCCCTTCGCATTTTGCCGAAAAAACTCGTATACTACAAAGTTATAGGAAACTTGAGTGAAACCCGGGAGCGAGCTCCCGGGCCACCCAGTCAGAAGCACTTGCCGGGAATAATCGAGTGTAGAAACAGGAAAAGGGGACTGTTACCTTTTTACCGCGAGAAAGTTTGTGTTTCATCTTTGGTGGATCAAACAGGTAACTGTCCCGCTTTTCCCAGCTTTCGAGTCACCCTTCCTGCTTGAAGTGTGGGAGGACGAACAAACAGCAACCAGGAAGCATAGTGCCGGCGACAACACCGCAAATACGCAACCGTAAGGCCTTTCACGATTATCACATCGTGGAGCGACTGGAGGCGGGCATTGCGCTCAAGGGCACCGAAGTCAAATCGGTGCGCGAGGGTAAGGTGTCCTTGCGGGACTGCCATGTCATTTTCGAGCGCGGCGAGGCCTATCTCGTGGGTATGTCCATTGCCTCCTACGCCAACCGTGGATATGCCGACCATGGCGTTCACCGGCCGCGCAAGCTGCTCCTCAAGCGACGCGAGATCAAAAAGCTCGAACGGCAGGTCTTGGAAAAGGGCGTGACCATCATCCCCCTGAAGATGTACTTCAACAGCCGGGGCTACGCGAAGGTGGAGATCGCCCTGGCGACGGGGAAACGCCAGTACGATAAGCGCAAGACCATCGCCAAGAAGGACGCCAGGCGTGACATGCAACGGGCCATGAAGGAGATGGACCGGTGGAAAAAATAATCGACACCGACGAGGGCGGACGTGTGCAGCAGCCGGTCCGGTTGGCGGACATCCGCAACCTGGTCGCGAAAGACATGCGCGCGTACAGCAAGCATTACCGGCGCAGTTTCCGGTCCGGAGTGCTGATCATCGACGAGGTGGCGGCGTACCTGCTGCGTTCTCGCGGCAAGGGGATGCGTCCCATGCTCACCCTGCTTTGCGCTCGCGCCTGCGGAGCCCCGGAAAAGCTCCCGGAGAAAACCCTCACCGCCGCGATGGTGGTGGAGATGCTGCATACGGCCTCGCTGGTGCACGACGATGTGGTGGACAACGCCGACGAGCGCCGGGGACGAAAGACGCTCAACGTGGTCTACAATAACAAGGTCGCGGTGCTGTTCGGCGATTTCATGCTGTCGCGCAGCCTGGCGGGGATGTTCGCCCAGAGGCGCATGGAGGTGTTGGACCTGTTCAGCAACTGCGCCTTCCGGCTGGCCAAGGGCGAGCTGGTGGAGGCCATGCGCACCCGGAAACTCGACCTGGACAAGCAGACCTACTTCGAGATGGTGTCGGACAAGACGGCGTCGCTGATCAGCGCCGCCTGCCAGATGGCGCCGCTTTCGCTGGACAAGAGCGATGATTTCCGCGAGCCGCTGCGCCGGTATGGCGAGCTGCTGGGCGTAGCGTTCCAGATCCGTGACGACCTGCTGGACCTGGGCGAAGGCGGGCCGAAGGTCGGCAAGCCGCTGGGGCTCGACCTGAGCCAGGCGAAGATCACACTGCCGCTGATCCATACGCTGGAGCAGATCCCGAAGGCCGAGCGCAAGCGTGTGCTGAACAAGCTGAGGAAGGCCAAGCGGCTTGGCAAGCAGGGCAAGGTGGTCGACCTGAAGGACGTGATTGAACTGATACGCCAAAAGCACGGGATCGAGTATTCTCAGAGCGTGGCGCTCGATTACGCCCGCAAGGCGGGGGAAGCGCTGGATGCCCTGCCACGCAACGAATACGTTGACGCCCTGGTGCAGCTGGCGAGATACGTGGCGGAGAGGAAACGATGAGAACTCTTCTTACAACGGTACTGTTACTTTCTCTGCTGGTCAGTATGGGTTGTGATCTCCTGCCCATCAGCAACTCCCGCAACGCCATGGGGACTGTGATCACGATTACAGTACACGAAAAATCTCCCACCCTGCACATCAAGTATATCGACGCGGTGATTGATTCCGCTTTCGAGGAGATCCACCGCATTGAAAGGCTGACCTATTATGAACAGCTACGCACCCTGAACGCTTCGTCAGGGTATGACGATGACATCGTCGTGGGTGAGGAACTGATCATGCTGATCAATAACGCGTACGACATCAACGAGATGTCCCGAGGCGCGTTCTGCCCTTTCCTTGAGCCGGTGACGTCGCTCTGGGGGTTCAGTTCCGGTCGCCGTGAGCTGAGTGTGCCGCCGTTGTGGGACATTGACAGCGCGATGGTTGTAGTGGACAGTACATATTTTATACAAGTGAACGATTCCACGGCTCGTCTGACCCCGAAGGGCGCGGGGCTGGACCTGGGCGGGTACGCCAAGGGCTATGCCGTGGATCGCGCGGTGGCGGTGCTGCAGGACCTGGGCATCACCGCCGGGATCGTGGAAGCGGGCGGTGATCTGCGTTGCTTCGGGACCAAGCCGAGCGGCGAACCCTGGGAGATCGGGGTGCGCCATCCGCGTCACCTGGACTCGCTGTACACGACCATCCGGATCGACAGCGGCGCGGTGGCGACGTCGGGCGATTACGAGAACTATTTCATCGTGGACGGCGTCCGGTATCATCATATTCTGGACCCGTTGAACGGGCAGCCGTCGTACCGGTCCACGTCGACCACGGTGATCGCGAAATCCTGCGCCGAGGCGGACGCGTGGGCGACGGCGCTGTTTGTCCTGGGACCGAGGCAGGGCGTGGAGATGGCGGAAGAGATGGACCTGGAGACACTGATTCTGCAACTGCGCGGCGAGAAGGTGAACGAGGCGCAGACACCCGGTTTCGAGCGCCTGCGGGTGAAGCCGGAGGATTTTTAGCAGGACGATCACCGAAGTTCATTTGTTTCAACATTTTGCCCGGGGCAAATAGTTGGGAGACATACACATGCGGATCGGGGTGATACGGCTAAGTTCGCTCGGCGACATCGTGCTGACCGGCCCGGCGGTGCGTGGGTTGCGGGCGCGTTTCCCCGAAGCGGAGTTGGTGTACATCACCACGAAACCGTTTGCGCCCCTGGCGGCCATGCTGCCCGGCGTGGATAAGGTCGAAGCGATTGATCGGCGCGGGATCGGTTTTGAGGAGGGGCTGGAACGCCTGGCCGCGTTGGATTGGGACAGGATCGCCGATTTGCAGGGCTCGGACCGCGGACAGCGTATCCGCAGCGCCTGCAAGCCGGATGCAGCCCTGGTGGATCATCCCCCGCGAGTGCGTCGCGCGCTGCTGATCACAACCAAGCAGCCGGTGGGCCGTTTCTGGCCGGTTCCCATGCGGCAACTGCACACGTTGGCGCCCTGGGGAGTGGAAGACGATCTCGAAGGGTTGGAGTTGACTCCGCAGCCGGAAGTTCGCGAAACACTTCTCAAAACGTATCCATTCCTGGCGAACAAGCCGTTTGTGCTGATGCCCGGCGCGAAGCATGAGACCAAGCGCTGGCGGCGCAGGCATTGGGTGCGCACCGCGCAGATGCTGCTGGAGCGTGGGCCGGTGGTAGTGATCGGGGGTGGCGACGCGACGCCGGACGAGCTGAAAGACCTGGCGGCAGGGTACAAGCACATGCACCTGCTGGACGGGCGCACGACTCTGGCGGAGACCTTCGAGCTGCTGCAATGCGCGCGTGCGGCGGTGTCGGTGGATACCGGCCCCATGCACATGGCGGTGGCGGCGGGAACCCCGATCGTCGCGCTGTTCGGGCCGACCGTCAAGGAATTCGGCTTCTTCCCCTTTCGTGCAAAAAGCGCGGTGGTCGTGCAGAAGAAGATGTGGTGCCGGCCATGCAGCCCGCACGGCACACAGACCTGTCCGTTGATGCACCACAACTGCATGCGCGGCATCGAGCCGGAATACGTTGTCGATACGGTTGACCGTGTGATTGGACCTTCATAATGTGGCGTTTGTTATACAACAGTATCGGCATGCCTGCGGCGGGTTTCGGCCTGCGGCTGGCCTCGCTGTGGGATCCGAAAGTCCGGGAAGGCATCGAAGGACGGCGTGGGGAGAAGCAGCACCTGCTGGGCATTCGCAACGCTTGCCGCCCGGAGAAGAAACGGGTGCTGGTGCACTGTTCCTCCGCGGGGGAACTGGAGAGCGCCATCCCGTTGATGGAAGCGTTGACCGCCCACAGCGATCCCGACCTGGTGCTGAGCATCTACTCGCCTTCCGCCAGGTCCCGCGCGGACAACATCAACGGCCTCGCGGGCAAGCTCTACCTGCCGTTTGATATGACCTCTCCCACCCAACGGTTGCTGGACATCCTGGACCCCTCGCTGGTAGTCTTCGTCAAGCACGATGTCTGGCCGAATCTGGTCTGGTTGAGCCGAGAAGCGGGCATCCGGACCGCCCTGGTCAACGGGAACTTTCGTCCGGATTCCACCCGTCTTTACCCGGTGTTGAAACGCATCAACCGCGCCGTATTGAGTCGGCTGGACGCTATCTACGCTGTGGCCGAGGACGACGCTGAGCGGTTTCGTCAGGTCGCCGGCAACGGCATGACCATCGAAACCGCCGGCGACACGCGGTTTGACCGTGTCCGGCAGCGGGCGTTGTCCAGCCATGCCGACCAGGGCGCGTTGGCCGAGGGCCTGAAGGACCGGCCGGTGGCGGTGGCGGGCAGCACCTGGCCCGCGGGCGAAGAGCTGCTGCTGGACGCCTGGCGGAGCCTCAAGCCGGACGTGGATGATGCGGTGCTGGTGCTGGCCCCGCATGAGCCCAAACCGCAACGGCTGGCTTCCATCGCGATGGAAGTGGCGCGGCGTGGGCTCACCTCGATCACGCTGTCCGAGTTCGAAGCGGGCAAACCGGCGGCGGATGTGCTGGTGATCGACCGGATGGGCGTACTGGCGGGGCTGTATGGCCTGGGGCGCATCGCCTATGTGGGAGGCGGCTTCGGCGACGGCGTCCACTCGGTAATTGAACCGGCGGTGTTCGGCATCCCGGTGTTGTACGGGCCGAAGCACCTGATGAGCCACGAAGCGCGTGACCTGCTGGCGGGCGGAGCTTCGCTGGTGGTACACAAGGCGGTAGAGATCGAGACAGCGTTCCGTGACGCACTCACCGGCGGCGATACGAGCCGAAGGATGGGCGATACCGCAGGGGCCTATGTCAACGCCAGGGCCGGGGTCGCGCCGGTGCTGGCGGAGAAATTGACCGCCCTCGCGGAGCTGTAACGTGCTGCGCGCCACCTCGCTGCGGTACGCCTACCCGGGCGCGGAGCAGTCTACTCTTGATGGTGTCGACCTGACCCTGGAACCCGGCGACCGCATCCTCCTGACCGGTCCCAACGGCAGCGGGAAGACGACACTGCTGCGTTTGCTCGCGGGATTGCTGCCTGCTCAGACGGGAACGCTGGAGCTGCCAACAGATGACAAAGGCAGGCTTTCGGTCGGTTTTGTTCCGCAGAACCCGGAAGCCTGGATGCTGGCTCCGACGGTGGAGCAGGAGGTGGCGTTCTCGCTGGAGAACCTGGGGATGCCGACGGGGGAAATGAAGCAGCGGGTGGATGAAGCGCTGCACGTGATGGGCATCGAGGAGCTCCGGCATCGCAATCCCGCGAAACTGTCCGGCGGGGAGATGCAGATGACGCTGATAGCGTGCCTGTATGCGCTCCGTCCGGCGGTATGGCTATTGGACGAGCCGACGGCGTTTCTCGACCCTTACGCCCGGGCGCGTGTGGTTCGGCTGCTGGAGCGAGTTCCGGCCGAGTGCGCGTTGGTGTATGCCGCCCCGTCGGAGGAACCCTTTCCGGGGGTGACTTCCCGCATGGAGTTGCGGGCGGGGCGAGTACGGGCAACCGGCGATGGCGACGGGAGTTCCCTCGAAGAGGCTCCTCCCGAGCAGACACAACGCAATGGAGTATCGAACGCTTTATATTCCGGGCTGTCTGAAACGCGCGTTTCGGTGCGGGCGGCGATCTCTGCTCTTTCTGCGGACCGGCGTGAGCTGTTTGGCCCGGCGCAGCAGGTGCTTGAAGATGTCGACCTGACCCTGGAAAGTGGAGTCACAGCCTTGCTGGGGCGGAGCGGAGCCGGGAAATCCACGTTGCTGGAAGTGCTGGCGGGGACGCTGAAACCCGCGAGTGGTACGGTAAGCTGGAACGGCCGGCCGCCGGGTAAGTTGAAGGGACAGATCGGTTACGCGTTCCAGTTTCCTGAACGCTCGTTCTTTTCGGAGACGGTGCTCGATGAGGTCGCCTGGGGACCACACAACCTGGGGCTTGATCGTAACGAGGCGCATGAACGGGCCGTTACAGCGTTGCAGGTAGTCGGGCTGGATCCGGACCGGTTCGCATCCCGCAGTCCGTTTGAACTAAGCCGCGGCGAGGCCCGGCGGGTGGCGCTGGCGGCGGTGTGGAGCCTCAGGCCGCTGGCCTGGCTGGTGGATGAACCCACCGCGGGGCTGGATGACGCCGGCTGCGAGACCATTGGCGCCATGCTGAAAGCGGAAGCAGAACGCGGCTGTATCGTTGTGATTGCAGGACACGACACCGCGCGATTCGCCCGTTGGGCGAATCGGTTGCTGTTGCTGGAACGTGGGCGGCTGATCGTGGACGGAACGCCCGCAGAATGGTGGGGGAACGACACAGACGCTCCCTGGCCCGCGCCGGGAGCTATGCCGGAACTCTCAGTCCCGCATGAACACGGGACCGTCACAGATACAGAAGTGCGTACGTCCTGAAAACAGGACGCCGAACAGGTGAGGACGTCATGAAGATATTGGTGTTGAACAGCGGCAGCTCGTCTATCAAGTATCAATTGATCGACACGGATGTGGAACCTCAACGGCGCGCGAAAGGAGTAGTGGAGAGGATCGGCATGCGTGGGGCGATCCTGAATCATCAGCGCGATGATGGCGACAAGGTGAAAATCGCCGGCGAAATTGTGGATCACCAGGCGGCGATTGAATACATCCTGGCGATTCTGTTGTCGAAGAACCATGGTGTGTTGACCGACCGGGGCGAGATCGACGCGGTCGGGCACCGCGTGGTGCATGGCGGAGAAGAGTTCGCCGGCAGCGTGCTGATCACCGGGGAAGTCATGGAGGGGTTGCAGGAGTGCATTGACCTGGCGCCGCTGCACAACCCGCACAACATCAAGGGTATCACCGCCTGCCAGCGTCTGCTGAAGGATGTGCCCATGGTGGGCGTGTTCGATACCGCGTTTCACCACAGGATTCCTGATTACGCGTATATCTATGGGATTCCATATCTGCTGTACAAACGGCATGGCGTACGTCGTTACGGTTTCCACGGCACCAGCCACTTTTTCGTCTCCAACCGTGCGGCGGAACTGGCCGGCAAGCCGTTGAACGAACAGAAGATGGTGACGGCTCACTTGGGCAACGGGTGCAGCATGGCGGCGGTGGACCAGGGCGTATCGGTGGATACGACTATGGGCTTTACGCCGCTGGAAGGGCTGTTGATGGGTACTCGTGCGGGCGACATCGACGCCGGCGCGGTGCTGCACATCATGGGGCGCGAAGAGCTGTCCCTGGGAGAGATCAACACCCTGTTGAACAAGCACTCCGGCCTGATCGGCATCTCCGGCGCGTCGAGCGACATGCGGGAAATCGTGGAAGAGATGGAAGGCGGCAACGACCGCGCCCGGCTGGCGTTCCAGGTCTTCTGCTACCGGGTCCGGAAGTATATCGGTTCCTATGCCGCGGCCATGGGCGGGCTGGACACCATCGTGTTCACCGGCGGGATCGGCGAGAACGCCACCACGGTGCGCACGGAAAGCCTGACGCAGCTCGAGTTCCTGGGTGTGGAGCTGGACATGGAAGCCAACGAGAAAGGCGAGGGCGAGCGGAAGATCTCGACCGACGGCTCGAAGGTGGACGTGTTCGTGATCCCCACCAACGAGGAGCTGGTGATCGCGCTGGAGACCAAGCGGATTGTTGAAGAGGGCGGAGAGTAGTCTGTGGGGAAAGGATGGGGTTTGTTTCCTGCGAGGGCGAGAAACTTTCCAGCAGCCTTGAAGCCCCAAGGACAGTTCTCTATATTCTTGTTTCTATGCTGATTCGAATTGCGAGTTTCGTTGAGGGCGAAAACCCGGTCGAGGAGGAACTGTCGGCGGGGGATCTGGATCTGGACGCGGCGGTGTACGCCCATCCGATTCAGGTAACCGGTACGGTCGAGAACCTCGGTCACATGCTGAACGTGGACGTAACGGTAACTACCGAGGCGGAAGCGGTTTGTGACCGGTGCGCCATCGAGTTCCAGCGACCCTGCGAAGTCGATGTTCAGGCGCATGTTCTGTTTCGCGAGGCGCGCGATCAGGAGGAAGAAGAGACCGAGGGCCTGATCTTCGCCGGCCGGAAGCCCAGTGAAGTCGATTTGTCGAACGAAATACGGGAAGCGTTATTGCTGGAATGGCCCATGCTGGTCTATTGTCGTGAGGACTGCAAGGGCTTGTGCCGGCGGTGCGGGGCGGACCTCAACGAAGGGCCGTGTACCTGCGAAAACTGATCCCGTCGGGTTCGATTACAACAGAAACCCCATAGCGCAACCGTCCCCGTGGGGGACGTAAGGACGGACATCGTGGCTGTACCGAAGAAACGAACCAGTGCTGCGAAGCGTGACAAACGCCGCAGCCACCATGCACTGACCCCGAGTCAGTTGATCGAGTGTGACAACTGCGGGGCGATGCGTAAGCCTCATCGTGTATGCCCGGAGTGCGGGTACTACAAAGGGCGTGAAGTCGCGCCGGTGAAGAGCAAATAGCGATTGACCCCGCCATGCCAGGGAGCGCGCCATGCGAATAGCGATTGACGCTGCGGGACCGGAACCGGACGTAAGCGTTGTCGTGGAGGGCGCACTCTCGGCGTTGCATCGCGCGGACAGGGTGGATCGGCAGCTGGAGTTGTCGCTCTATGGTCCCTCCGGCAAGATACGCTCCTGCGTACCGGCTGATGACCGTGACCGGATCACCATCGTAGATGCGCCCGATGTGATCACCCAGGAGGACCGGCCCAGCGATGTGCTCTTCTCCAAGACAAACAGCTCCATCATCATGGGCGTCAAAGACCTGGCGGCCGAGAAGGTGGATGCGTTTGTCAGCATGGGCCATACCGGCGCCGCCGTGGCCGCCTGCCGGACATACGTCGGGCGAATACGCTGGATCAGCAAACCGGCCATGGGGATCCCTTTTCCTCAGAAGAATGGGATGGGGTTCATCCTCGACGCCGGCGCATCCATGGACACCAAGGCCAATCATCTGGTCCAGTTCGCCTCCATGGGAGCGACCTTTGCCCAGAAGGTGTATCGTATCCAGGATCCGCGCATCGGTCTTCTGAACATCGGCGTGGAGAGCACCAAGGGCGACGAATTGGCAAAGGACACGTATCGTCTGCTCAGCCGCAGTCCCCTGAACTTCATTGGCAACGTGGAGGGCGGGGATGTCGGCGCGGACAGGGCGGATGTCATTGTCACCAGCGGTTTTGTCGGCAACATTCTGCTGAAGTTCGCCGAAGCGTTCCCGCAGCTGCTGGTCAGTCGTCTGGACGACGAGGATCTGCGGCGCGGGTTGCTGGAGAAGATGCGTGAGTTCGAAAGCAGCCGGTACGGTGGGGCGACGCTGTTGGGGGTTGATGGTACGGTGGTGATCGGGCATGGACGCAGCGACAGCCGGGCGGTCACCAAGGCCATCCATTGGGCGGCCACCATGGTGCAGGCTCGTTTAACAGCCGCGTTGAAAGACGCGGTCTTCCGGACACGACGAGCGTTGTGGTTATCCAATCCATTTTCCAAGGGCGATACGAGTGAAGCTGAAAGCTAACGGCAGACCGGCGTCACGAATCGTCGGCATGGGCAAGGCGGTTCCCGAGAGGATTCTCACCAACGCGGACCTGGAGAAGATCGTGGATACCTCCGACGAGTGGATTACGACTCGGACGGGGATCAAGGAACGTCATATCGCTGAACCCGGTGTTCCCAGCAGCGATTTGTCCGCCGCTGCTGCGCTGGATGCATTGGCCGAAGCCGGGCTTACAGCGGAAGATCTCGATCTGATCCTGATCGGTACTGTTACGGGTGATTCCCTGTTCCCCGCAAGCGCGGTCAATGTGCAGTCGAAAATCGGCGCGAAGAACGCTGTCTGCCTGGATCTGAGCGCGGCGTGCAGCGGCTTTCTTTTCACGTTGCACTTCGCCGACATGGCCATCCGGTCCGGACAGGCGAAAACAGTTCTGGCTGTTGGCGTGGAAATCCTCACTTGTATGACCGACTGGGAGGATCGCGGCACTTGTGTGCTTTTCGGTGATGGCGCGGGCGCGGCGGTGTTGACCGCTACGGAAAACGGGAGTGATCGCGGGGTTCTGTCCGCCTATATCGACACCAACGGCGACTTGATGCCCTTGCTGTACTGTCCCGGCGGCGGCTCGGTGATACCTGGAAGGGAACGCGCCGAACCCTATCAGTATACCGTGCGAATGGCCGGCAACGAAGTCTTCAAGCATGCGGTGAAAACCATGCAAAGCGCCGCCAACACCGCGCTGGAGCTGGCTGAAATGACCCCGGAGGATCTTGACCTCGTCGTTCCCCACCAGGCGAATATTCGCATCATCGACGCGCTGGCGAAAAAGCTCAAGATGCCCAGGGACAAGGTTTTCGTCAATATCCAGAAATACGGGAACACGTCCTCTGCTTCTATTCCCATCGCCCTGGTGGAAGCTCGTGAAGAGGGGCGGATCTCTGAAGGAAGCACCGTCCTCTGTGTGGCGTTCGGCGGCGGGTTTACCTGGGGATCGAGCATCATCCGGTTCTGAGGGAATCACGTGTACCTGACACGACGGAACAGAAGGTGACCAGCATGTATAAAGCGTTTCTCTTCCCCGGACAGGGGTCACAATATGTGGGCATGGGTAAGGATCTGTACGATGCCGATCCTCTGGCGAAAGCTCTCTACGACCTGGCGGACAACAAGCTGTCCTTCGACTTCAAACGGATCTGCTTTGAAGGGCCGGAAGAGGATTTGAAGCAGACCCGGGTCACCCAGCCCGCGCTGTTTGTGCATTCTGTGGTGGTGGCGCAATTGCTGCAAAAGAAAGGGGTCCGGGGCGACACCTTCGCGGGGCACAGCCTGGGCGAATACTCCGCTCTCGTGGCGGCGGGAGTTCTGGACTTCACCGCCGGACTGGACCTGGTGGCGTTGCGCGGGCAACTGATGCAGAACGCCGGAGATGAACGGCCGGGAACCATGGCCGCCATCCTCGGGCTGAACATGGAGCAGATTGAAAACGTCTGCCTGTTCTCCTCGATCGACGACGAGGTGGTGGTGCCGGCGAACATCAACGCTCCGGGGCAGATCGTGGTCTCCGGGGATGTGGCGGCGGTGGAGCGCGCCATGGAAATGGCCAGAGAACAGGGCGCGAAAAAGGTCATTCAACTTGTCGTATCAGGCGCTTTTCATTCGCCACTCATGGAGCCCGCGGCCAATAAACTGGCGGAGAAGCTCAACACCACGAATATGCGTCCGGCCAATATGCCGGTCTATCTCAATGTGACCGGCAAATCGGAAACCCAGCCGGAAAAAATCCGTGAACGGCTGGTGCAGCAATTGACGCACCCGGTACGCTGGGAAGACATTATGCGCAATATGGTCGCGAAGAAAGTGAGCACCGTGATTGAACTGGGGCCGGGCAAGGTATTGCAGGGACTGGCGAAGCGTGTGGAGCGCCGCATCAATACCAAAGGTGTGGACACCTGGGAGCAGGTCGAGCAGTTCAGTCTCTAACGGACGGGAGCGAACATGGGACAGTTGGACGGGCAAGTAGCGTGGGTAACCGGCAGCGCACGGGGTATCGGCCGTTCCGTGGCCGAAGCTCTGGGCCGTGAAGGCGCAAAGCTGGTCATCCAGGACATCGACGCCGACAGCACTCATGAAACCGCCAAAGAGCTGATGAAGGAAGGCATTGAGGTACTGGCGCAGGTCTGTGACGTGTCGGATTCGGACGCGGTCGACAAGACGGTGCAGGCTATTGTGGACCAGTTTGGACATATCGACATTCTTGTCAACAATGCGGGGATCACTCGGGACGGTCTCCTGATCCGGATGAAGGACCGGGACTGGGATGACGTGCTGCGGGTGAATCTGAAGGGCGCGTTTGTCTGTACGCGGAGCGTGGCCAAGCGCATGATGAAGCAGCGTAGTGGTGCGATTGTCAACATGGCCAGTGTGGTGGGTGTGATGGGCAACGCCGGCCAGGCGAACTACGCCGCCTCCAAGGCCGGCTTGATCGGGTTGACCAAGTCGACGGCGAAGGAGCTCGCTGCTCGCGGGATTACGGTAAACGCGATCGCGCCGGGTTATATTGAGACCGAAATGACCAGGGTATTGCCGGAAGATGTGCGGAAGATGTTTTTGGAGAATACGCCATTGAATCGGCCGGGCAGGCCGGAGGATGTGGCGAAAGCAGTGATATTCCTGGCGTCTGAGCAGGCCGGCTTCATTACGGGGCAGGTACTGCATGTGGACGGCGGGATGGTGATGTAAGTTCAGAACAAAAGCCATACAGCGAGCAACACAACAGGAGTGGAGGATTCCAACCATGGCGAGTGAAGAACAGGTACAGAAAGTAAAGGAAATCATCGTCGAGCAGCTCGGCGTCGACATGAGCGAAGTGACCATGGAAGCGTCGTTCATCGATGATCTGGGTGCGGATTCCCTGGACACGGTGGAATTGGTCATGGCGTTCGAGGATGCGTTTGACGTTGAGATTCCGGACGAAGACGCCGATCAGCTCGCCACCGTCGGCGCGGCGATTGAGTACCTGGAAAAGAAGCTGAACGGCTGAACATCCGTCAGCGCGGGAGGTTTATGTCGAAACCCAAGATTGTGATCACGGGCATGGGGGTGGTTTGCCCCGTGGGCGTTGGTCGCGACGCCGCCTGGGAAGGATTGGTGTCCGGAAAGAGCGGCGCCGGCCCGATAACACGCTTCGATACTGCGGATTACAAAACCACTTTTGCGTGTGAAGTCCAGGATTTTGACCCGAAGGACTACATCGACCGCAAGCTGATCAAGCGGATGGATCTTTTCTGCCAGTTCGGCTTCGCCTCGGCGGTGCAGGCCATCGAACAGGCCGGTATTCTGTCCGATTCGACAGACAACAACCGGGTTGGGGTTATTTCCGGGAGTGGGATCGGCGGGATGTACACCTATGAATCTCAGGTGAAACGTCTGCTGGAGATGAGTCCCGGCAAAGTCAGTCCTTTCTTCATCCCCATGATGATCGGCGATATTCTGGCGGGACACATCTCCATCGAGCACAAGCTGAAGGGGCCGAATTACGGGACCGTGTCCGCTTGCGCGACCGCTTCTCACGCTATTGGCGCGGCCATGATGCACCTGTGGGTGGGCGATGCGGATGTGATGGTGTGCGGGGGGGCGGAAGCGCCGCTGACACAGATGGGTGTGGCGGGCTTCAACTCCATGAACGCCATCTCGACTCGCAACGATGCGCCGGAGATTGCATCGCGTCCGTTCGATAAAGACCGCGACGGGTTCGTGATGGCGGAAGGCGGCGGCTTCTTCGTGATCGAGACGGAAGAGCACGCCCGCAAACGCGGCGCAGAGATCATCGCCGAGCTGGCGGGGTATGGCTTCTCTGCCGACGCCTATCATCTGACCGCGCCCGAACCGAGCGGCGACGGCACTGTCCGGGCGATGAGAGCCGCTCTCGCAAGCGGTGGATGTCAACCGGATGAAGTGGACTACATCAACGCGCATGGCACATCGACGCCGTACAATGATCCCATTGAAACGGCGGCGATCAAGACCGCGTTGGGTGATCATGCCGGCAAGATCCCGGTCAGTTCCACAAAGTCCATGACCGGTCACATGCTGGGCGCGACAGGAG
Organism: uncultured bacterium; assembly: GCA_964648415.1. Lineage (GTDB taxonomy): Bacteria > Electryoneota > Electryoneia > Electryoneales > Electryoneaceae. Next base: position 15,824 of record CAZYOC010000072.1, read on the forward strand.
CGATGGAGCTGTTCGCCTCGGTGCAGGCCATCCGCACCGGGACGGTCCCGCCGACCATCAACCTGGACAACCAGGATCCGGAATGCGACCTGTATTATGTTCCCAACAAGGCCGAGAAGCATGATGTACGAGTGGCGTTGTCCAATACGTTGGGCTTCGGCGGCCATAATGCGACCCTGCTGGTCAAACGGTGGGACGAGTAAGTAGAGGATAGACGCATGATCGGTCTTCTTCGGCGACTGCCCTTTGTCCGGGCGCGCCGTTTGAGGAACCAGCAACGTCCCGGCGCGGCCAAGACGTTGGACGATTTTGAACTACTGGTCGGGTATCGGTTTCGTGACCCCCGGTTGCTCCGGACGGCGTTGCGGCACCGGAGCATCCTGGCCGAGATCAGTGCGACTCGCAGCGAGATCAACGAACGGCTCGAGTTTCTGGGCGATGCTGCGCTGGATCTGATTGTCAGCGAGCAGCTCTACATGAAGTATCCCAACGCCCGCGAAGGTTACCTGGCGCGGATGAAAAGCCTGGCGGTCAGCGGACGCCAGCTCGCATCGAAAGCCCGCAAGTTGGGACTCGGCGAGTATCTGCAACTGTCGGCCAGTGAACGCAAGACCGGCGGCCGGACCCGCAGGAGCATCCTGGAGGATGCTCTGGAGGCGGTGATCGGAGCCATTTATCTCGATGGCGGCCTGGACGCGGCGCGGAAATTCATCCTGAAACACATTACCTTTGATCTCGACGGCCGCCTGGTCCGGGAGAAGGAGGGCAACTACAAGAGCCTGTTGCTGGAATACGCGCAGGGCCATGCCATGGGCCATCCGCATTACCGGGTGGTGCATGAAGACGGCCCGGACCACGCCAAGGTGTTCAGCGTGGAAGTCGCCATCAGCGGCGAAAATGTCGGGCGCGGAACCGGCAAGAGTAAGAAACAGGCGGAACAGGAAGCGGCGAAAGCCGCAGCAGCCATGTTCGATCTTCACATCGAATAGGAAAGCGAGGGAGGAGATGGATTATTTACTGGACGATTTTCAGAAGGAGTTGGTAGCCCAGGCCCGTCGTGTCGGCAAGGAAAAGATCTGGCCGGTGGCGGCAAAGTACGACCGTGAAGGCACATTCCCCCATGATATCGTGAAGATTATGGCGGATTCCGGGTTCTATCAGGTCTTTGTACCGGAAGAGTACGGCGGCATTGGCCGGGGTGTGCTGGATCTCGTGCTGGTGGTCGAGGAGCTGAGCCGGTTCTGCGGCGGGATCAGCCTGGCGCTGGCCGCGTCGGCGCTGGGAACCTTCCCGATTGTGCTGGACGGCACCGATGAACAGAAGAAAAAATACCTCCCCAGGCTGGCCAACGGTGAAATGCTGGCGGCGTTCGGCCTGACCGAAGCCTCGGCGGGCTCCGACGCGGGCAGCATCAAGACCCGCGCCGAGAAGAAGGGCGACAAGTATGTCCTCAACGGCTCCAAGGTGTTCATCACCAACGGCGGTGTGGCGGGAGTGTACACCGTGATCGCCTCCACCGATCCGGAAAAGGGCACCCGTGGCGCGACCGCGTTCATCGTCGACGCCGATACGCCCGGTTTCAAGATCGGCAAGCATGAAGACAAGATGGGCATCCGCGCTTCCACCACCACCGAGCTGATCTTCGAGGATTGCGAGATCCCGGAAGAGAACCGTATCGGCAAGGAAGGCGAAGGCTTCAAGGTGGCGATGAAGACTCTGGACCGCAGCCGTCCGGGCGTCGCGGCGCAGGCGTTGGGCATTGCCGCCGGCGCGCTGGATCTGGCCACGGATTACGCCAAGACCCGCGAACAGTTCGGCCAGTCCATCATCAAGTTCCAGGCGATCCAGTTCCAGCTCGCCGACATGGCGATCCAGGTGGAAGCGGCGCGTGCGCTGGTGTACGCCTCGGCAAGGATGATTGACGAGGGCAACGGCAACGTGGCCAAGGATTCCGCGATTTCCAAGGTCTTCGCCTCCGACGTGGCCATGAAGGTGACCACGGAAGCGGTGCAGGTCTTCGGCGGCTACGGCTACATGCGGGACTACCCGATCGAGAAGTTCATGCGCGACGCCAAGATCACCCAGATCTACGAAGGCACGAACCAGATCCAGCGTGTGGTGATCTCCCGCGCCCTGGTGCGGGAAGCCTCCAAACACGCGTAGCGTTTGCCACAGATAGACGATAACCTGCGCAATGCAGCGCGGCGTTTGGCCACACTGTCGGACTATTCCTCATAGCCCTGCCAGGAAACTGGCAGGGCTATGTTGGCTCGGTTTTGCTCTTTTTCTCATTGACCCCACAATATACAGGCTGTTGCACAATAGGAGCCGATCTCATTCCAGCGAAGGCTGGAATCCAGACAAGGTGCAAGAATACAAAATG
>CAZYOC010000073.1:0-18149 GCA_964648415.1 uncultured bacterium
ACGAGTGTCATTCCTGCGAAAGCAGGAATCCAGTCATGTTTATATACTACAAGATGTTAGCTATGCAGCCCACACGTAGAAAGCTATTCCGGTGCTGAATTGCTAACATGTTATATTCTTGCACCTTGCCTGGATTCCCGCCTTCGCGGGAATGAGAGTGGGTTCGATTCTGCGATGGTCCCCTTCGCTGGAATGAGAGTGGGTTCGTTTTGCGATGATCTCCTTCGCTGGAATGAGAGTGGGTTCGATTCTGCGACCGTCTGACATACATCAATGACACTCATCATCAGGTCTTTCCAACTTTCCAACTTTTTCACTTTCTTTACTTTTTTCACTCCGTATGTCAGAACGCCGCTCCGATCCTCAGTTTCACCATCAGGCCCTCATCGGGGAAACGGGCGCTGCGGGACAGCTCCAGGCGGAGCACGTCCCGGTAGGGCACATGCAGAACCAACGCAGTCCCGTAGGCGGCGTCCCACCCGCCGGCGTCGCGGCTCTCGGGATCGTCGGGATTCCAACGCACGCCATTCACCAAACCCACATCGCTAAACAGGGTCAGCGACATCCCGAACTTCAGGTTGCGCGTGTAGGGTCTCAGTTGTTCGAACGCCGGGTCGAAAGTGACATAGGTAATGGGCAGGACATCAAGACGAAACTCATTCCGGAACGCCGCCATGTTATCGCCCTCGAAGGCCTCTTCCAGGGGTGTTCGCACCAGGTGGTTACGGTCCAGGAGGATGCGCCTGTACACGGTGGCGTCGCCGAAGGTATACCCGCCCATCACTTGGCCCGCCCAGACGAAATGCGGAAGCAGCTCCCTGTAGACCGCCATGTTCACCAGCGGACGGATGTAACTCACCTTTTCCGCGTCCAGCGTCTGGGAGGCCTCGACCAACAGCTTGAGGTAGAAACCTTGCGACGCCCAGGGCTTGTAGTGCCGGGTGTCGATCTGGAAGCCGATCTCTTCGTTCATCAGCCAGTCGGTTTCATCACCGGTGACGGAGATGGGGCGTGTGGTATCCGCACCGCCGTTGAGATCAAATCCGCGCACCTCCACTCCTGCCGCCCCCCAGAAGCTGACCTCCTGGTTGAACCTGTGGCCCAACTTGCCCTGTATGATACTCTCATTCGTGACCACTCCCTCCCGTGTCGAAAGGAACAGCGGTTCGTCTTCCTGGATGCTCTTCAGCTTCATTTCAGCGAACCACTTCGGGCTTTCGGCGATGTAGGGAATTTTCCATTTCAGCTCGCCGCCACGTGAATTGCCCATCCATGCCGCAAACGACAGTTCCTCCGCCCTGCCCCGGAAATTGTTGTGACTGATGATCAGTCCGTACGTGATCCGGCTGGGCACGTTCTCGTCGATGGACAGGTAGATCCCCGGCCAGATGTACCACAGCTCGGTGACATCGACCACCAGGTTGACCCCCTTCTCCGTGCGAAGCGTAGTGATCTCCACCCGGCTGAAAAGCCCCATGGATTCCAGTCTCTTCTTATCACGCGAGATGGCTTGCGAAGTGACTTCGTGGCCGGATTGCAGGATCATCTCGTTGAGGATCACCGCTCGGTGGGTCTTCTTATTGCCTGTGATGATGATGGAGTCGAGCACTCCGGTGGCGTACTCCATCGAAGGCTTTACGGCCTCCTTCTCCTTGATGTAGGATTCATCCTGCTGCGGGGAGGTGGCGTCGGTCGCACCGGCCATGTTTGGAAACAATCCACCCACCAGCATGGAAACGGCGACAAGCAGGAATACGATCTTCATGTGTCCATCACCACAGGTAAGATGCGGAGAGGTACACCGTGTCCAGGTTGTATGTTGAGCTGCGTTGACTGTCGTCCACATGAATCAGGTTGCCTTCCAGATACACTCGAAACCGTGCCGTGTTACGTGTCGTCAGCCGGAACTGCGGTCCGGTGGCATAATATGTTCTTGCTCGATAGCGATGTGTGTCCCCGTCCACTTCCTGCTCGAACCGGTCCTCCCGGCGGTAGTGGATTCGGTATCCTGCCATCAACTCCAGTTTGCTCCATAACGTACGCTGGATTGCGAAAGTATAATAGCGCGATTGCCGGACTTCAAACAGCTCCTGGGTAAAATCCGCCCAGACCATCCGGCCCAGATCCTCCAGGTCGATTCTGGCCGCCAGCTCCGCTGACCAGACATTGTCGATGGGTACAGTCAAGGTGTCCGCCGCCGACCAGCGCCGAAAGGCCCGGCTCTGGATCGCCACATCGGAGACCGCCTCGAAATCATAAATGGTGTAATTGGCCATCACGGTAAAGCTGGCCGCGTTCCGCCATCCCACCGCGGGCGTCCAGTAGACTGAAGGCGACAGGCGAAACACCCGGTTCCAGTTGTTGCCCGCCGACCGCTCGGCGTTGAGGTTCACCAGGTGATCCAGGAATACCGACAGTTCCACCGTGGCCAGCGTGTTCTCCGACAACCGGTGCAGGCTGCGAATCTCGAACTCGTGAATCAGTTCATCCTCGTCCGAAAAATCGGTCGTGTCGGGCGAATCATCCCGGCTTTTCAGGGTTGAATAGTGCACGGTTACGCTGTCGCGTCCCACAGCGCGGGTGTAATACCCACCGATTTTCCGCACACGCCGCAACACCAGAATGCCATCGTCAAAATCCCGGATAGCATAGCGAAAATATGCTTCTCCGTGGCTATTCTCCCATCGGCCCTGCAAGGCGATCTGATTGTCCACTTTCCACTGCCGTCTCGCACCATAGTCACTGTTGCGATAGGCTTCATTGCTGCGCTGGACGTACAGATCGTACACGCCTCGGTAGCGCTCGCCCATGGGGGACATCAGCCGGTTGTTGACCATGATGTGGTTTTCTACACGGCTGTAAATCGCCCCGTCGTTCTGCCGGAACAAGTCGCTGTGATTCTGACGCCATTGCGCACTGAGGCGATTGATCGCTTCAGTGAACCGATGTTGGTAGATAGAGTATATACTTGACGAGTAGTATTGTCGTTCCCCGTAATGGTTGTACTTGCCGTAGCCGTCGAAATTGGGCAAAGTCCCATCCGGCGAAACATACTGGAATTCGCCTCGGCCGGAAAACCCACCACCGCGTCCTTCCAAACGCTGGTCATACGCGCCGCCGGCAAGTAATACCGCCTCCAGGTTGTCATTGACCTGCACTTGCATGCCGGAACGGAATTCCGCGGTTCCGGTGCGTGCGTCACGGCCCAGGGGACGATCCTCCACATCCGTCCCGGCGGTAAAGTCGGCCGGGAGCAGGTCCACCTGTCCAGCCTGACCGCGTTTATACACCTCCTGATCCTTGAAGTAAAGCCCCGCCATCTCAGTGATCCACTGCATACGGGGATGGACTCGCCGATCCGCTTCCAGCCGGAAGCCGGCCTCCTGAATCCATTGCGGTTTATAGTCCTGGATCTCCCGCATGGTCAGCTTGCCGTCCACCAGCGAGAGGATTTTGACTCCTCCCAGATCACGACGCAGCAGGCTCTCCAGCCGCCAGGTGCGCGTATCCAGCTCCTGGGTGTAGGAATGATTCAACGAATCAATCGTCTGTGCGAATGCGCCGCCGGACAGCATGACCGCCAGCAGCAGCACAACGCTCCTGAAGCAGATGGTTTTCACGCGTGTCCCTCGGTTCCGGGCGGCCTGATGCGGAGGGGGGATGTCCAAAGCGGTGGAGGGTCCTCCATGGAACCGGTTTCCGTCGTTATCGTGGCCCATCGACAGCGGCAAACCACACCTTGCCTGTGCTCTGTCGATCTATTAAGATACAATGATTTTCGATCAAAGAACACCGTTGGGGCAAGCAGGACGGTCATTTGCCCTGGGCAGCTTGTTGCGAGCAACAGGACTTCCCGTCGCCCTCACCAATGAACCCGAGTTTGTGTTGCATTTACCAAACAGTCAATCGCTGCCCGGGTCTAAACTCAAGCCAGGAAAACAGTTAGATTTGTTAGTATAAACCCGGGCAGCGATCAGTCGATGATGTAAAACATGCTAATGCGTTCATTGCCATGTTGTAAAAGAATCCAAGTGTCTCGCAACAAGCTGCCCGGGGCAAATGGCGGATGATGCAAGACATCAATAGTTCGTTCATGGCCCTGCTGAGCAGGTATCCAAATTATCTCACCTCAAGCTACCCGGGGCAAATGGACGCAATTATTTCTAAAAACTTCCCCGGGGCGGGATCGACTCCTGTTCGGCATCCGACGTCGGTTCGATGTGAAGCGGAGGCGTACGCCCCATGAAGGCCTCGTAGCCCACCATCGCGGCAGTCTCAAGCTCTCGAACCTCTTCCGCTTCCGGCGGATCCTGAGCCTTCGCTTCCTCAATCAGGGTTTTCATCCGTTGCAGATACACCGCCTGCGCCCCGCCGGAGGTGGACTGCCGGATCGCTTCGTCCAGGTCAAACGCCGGCCGGAGGCGATTCGTACGCCAATCCACCGCGGTGACCAGGTCCGACAAGTCCACCGTCGGCTTCCACCGATCCCCGGTCCGGTAGGCGCCGGTCAGGTGGATGCGGATGAGATCCTCCAGCCTGGCTCCGGCCGAACGCACCGCGCCGCGAATCCGTTCGCCCGCTTCCGTGTCATCCTTACACCCGGTAAGGTCGACGTCCGCCTCCAGATACCGACGCGTGTCAAGCGCAACACGTTTCAGGCTGCCCTCGACCACACCCGCCTCGTCGACCTCAAAGACGAAGGCTCCCTTCACACCGCTGTCACGGAAGGACCGGGCGAAGGGTGAACCGGAATACATCGCACGGATCCGGCCACTGGCATCCTCGATGGTAGAATGGCTATGGTAATGGCCCAGCGCGGCGTAGGTGAAGTCCTGCGCCAGCAGTTCTTGGGCGGAAAACGGCGCAGTGACCAGGCCCTTGCCGCCGTAGCCGCCGCCGGGAAACTCACGGCTCCCGTGGAACAATAGAATATTGATCGGCGCGGCGCTACGCGGGAGCTCACCCTTCAACAGCCGTGTCTCGTCCTGCACATTCGCTCCGGTGGCCATAGCGGTATACGAAACGTCGGAGCGGCCCGGCAGGTAGGCCTGGGTAAACTCCCGGCTGGTCACTATTTGCACATTATCCGGCCATGCTAATGCCGCCCGGGACACTACGGCAGGCCGGTAAGGGCTCTCATCGGACAGAAAATCGTGGTTGCCCGGTACGATGATCACAGGAATCGGCGCAAGTTTCCCCAGCGTTTCCAATACTTTCCGCACCAGTGTGATCTCAATCTGTTCCTGGTCCCACAGGTCGCCGGGCAGCAGCACCAGCTCGACCTCCTCGTCGAGGGCGGTCTGCACCAGCTTGTCCAGCATGGCCTGTTCTTCCGCTTCCCGGCGTTTAAGCAGGTCGCTATCAGTGCGAACCCCCGGCGGCAGCACCGGCGCACCCAAGTGCCAGTCGGAACTTTGCAGGATTTTGATCGTCATACCTCCACCTCATCCAGTTCCACCTGCAACACCCAGTCTTTTAACTCCGGATCGAGGGACTCGTACCACTGTTTATGCCGGGAGCCGTGACAGGTCATCAGCAGCACCTGGCTGCCGCTCTTCACCCGGTCGATCAGGAGCTGCATGCCGGTCTCGAAACGGTGATCATCAAGATGTGCGAAGGGTTCATCCAATACATAAGGCGCATCGACTGATCCCCCGGACAGGAAATCGCTCAACGCCATGCGCGCGCCGAGGAAAAGCGCATCCCTCGCGCCGGTGGAGAGCACACGTTCCAACTCCTCGGCTTCGAGTTTCCTGCCGGTCTCCTCATCGGTCACCTGCAACTTCAACCCATTGTCGAAGATGGCGTTTTTCCAGTTGGGGGCGACCTGGGCGAGGACCGGCTCCAGCCGTTGGTTCAGCAACCGGGCGGCGTCGCGGAAGACCTCCTGCTCCACCGCTTCCATCTCGTCGATGGCTCGCTGATACGCCCGTTGTTGCCGTTCCAGGTTGGCCAGGGCGTCGGAGAGGTAGGTAATCTCATCGTCGAGCTGACGTTGGCGTCGCGGACCACGCTCCGTCAACGCCGACAGCCGCGCCTTGTCCTCACTGATGTCCTGGATGAGATCACGCTGCCGTGCTTCAAGACCATCCAGACGGTCTTTCAACGCCTCTTCCCCACCCTCCTCGGCTTCGACATCGGCTATCTCGCTGATCAGCCGGACCTGCTCGTCCAGACGCCGGCGCAGGGCAAGGATGGTCGCTTCGTCTTCGCTGTCACGTTCCAGATTGTGGATTTCTTTATCAATATCCCGAAGCCGGAGCGCTTTTTCAGCTTGCTGATGGAACAGCTCGGCGGCGTTTTCGACATCGTCGCCAATGTCAATGTCTACCTGGTCCAGCATGGCTTTCAGGCGATTCCAGTATTCGAGGACACGCTCTTTGTCCCGTTCTTCCTGTTCATGTTGGGACCGGCGCTTCTGCTCCGCTGCTCGAACCTCCTCAAGGGTGCGCTGATAGAGCTGTAAACGGGACAGAAAGCCATCTATCACGCCCCTGGTCGGCTCCTCTTCCTCCTTGAAATACTCGGTCTCTTCCAGGTAAGGCCGCAAGGCATCGCTGATGCGTTTCACCTGTTGCTGCATATTGCGGAACACCGCCTGGGATTCGAAGAAACGCTCCCCACGACCGCCGTACTTGCGAATGTCCTGCAGCAGATCGAGGGCGGTGTCCACGCTCTCCTCGCCCAACGCCTCCACATACTCCTGTAGCGCTTTTTCACTTCGTTCCAGTGCGGTTCGAGCTTCCCTGTGTTGACGCCGTGCGTGCGCGGCCTGGCGACGATGCGGCAGGTGCTCGGTCAGACCGAGCACGATCACGATCAGGATCGCCGCGCCGGACGTCAGCAGCGCCAGGAATGCGTTTTCCAGGAGCTGCCATTCCAGCGCCGCACCCACCGACGCCAGGAGGGCGACCAGCACAATGGCGATCACCTGCGGTGTCAAACGAAACGCCCGCCCTGAAAGATCGTACTCCGCCCACGTGGCTTCGGCGGATTTCAGCAACTCCTCAGCGGCGCTATTCTCTTTCTGCAACTCCTCCAGGTCGGACTCGGCGTTTTCCGGCCACTTCGCGCGGTGCTCGCGAATCCGTTCCAACTTCGCAGGCGGGATTCCTTCCGACACCAGCCGTTCGCGCTCCTTGTCAAAGTCACGCGCCAACTGCTCCCGTTGGGCGTCCAGCTTTCGCCACTCCTGCAACAAGCCGGTCACTTCGGAGATGTTGTCCAGGTCAATGCTGCGGAAACCCTCGAACGCGCCGAGGTGATCCGACTGACGTCCCAGATCTTCCTGCATGCGCTGAAGCTTCTCCTCCGCCTGGCGGCCCTGCTCATAGGCCTCCTGGTAGCGTTCGTAGAGGGCGTCGAAACGCTTGATCATGTCAACCGGAAAATCGTTGTACAGCATCAGTTGTTCGCGCTCGGCGAGAAGCTCATCCAGCTTGTGGCGGGCGTGGGAGACGTTGTGAATCCGCTTCTCCAGGATCTCCTTCTGGGCCAGCAGATAGCCTTTATGCACTTCACGGATCTGCTTGCGGACATCTTCGAGTTCACGCTGTTTCTGCTCGTACTCGTCAATCACATCCTGCTGCTCGCGCCGTTGCTGCACGAGTAGCCCGCGCTCCTGCTTCAGCTCGTCCAGGCGACGAGAGATCCGGTCCCGGATCGTCTTGGTTTTCACCGGATTGGGCGCGACATGCGGGAAGCTGACATGGTCGAGGGCGTGCTGCAAACGATCAACCGCGTTTCGCGTAGTGCTGTCGCCCGGCGACGCGGTGACCACCTTCTGGATACGATCCACCAGGTCGCCCGGCGCGGACACCAGCGCCGCCTGCTCCTGGTTGATCAGGAAACTGCGCAGGAAACCGGACACACTCAGCCCGCCGGTCAGCGCCTCGCCGAGCGTGTCCTTGTTGCGAGCGTGGAGGAATTCGCGGCTGACATCGCTGACACCGGCTTCCAGCACCTGGAGCTTCCGCTTCTCCAGGTCGCGTAGGATACGCAGCCGGCGCTCGTTGAACTCAAGCTCGAGTTCGACCTCGAATTCCTCCCCGCGCCAGGGGTAGTAGTCATCGGCAAAGGGCAGGCTGCCGGGTTCGGCTTTCCTGCGCTTGTCGAACTCCATGCCGTACAGCGCGGAGGTCAGCCCGGCGACGAGGGTGCTCTTGCCCGCCTCGTTGCGGCCATAGATCAGGTTCAGCTTTCCGGGTTCAAAGTTGATGCGTCCGGTAAGACGGCCGAACCCTCGTGTCCGGAATGTGAACCAGCGCAGTTTTCGCACTCTCGCCTCGCTCATCCCTATCGCAAGTACTTGAACAGTTCATTGTCCGGCGGCAGCACGATCGTGGTATTGCCATCCAGGGTCTTCTTGTACATCTCCATCGTGCGCATGAATTCAAAGAAGTTGGGATCCTGGTTGAACGCCCGGGCGTAGATGTCAATCGCTTTGGACTCCGCCTCACCTCGTTTGATCTGGGACGTTTTGTAGGCCTCGGCCAGGATCGCCTTGACATCTTTATCTGCTCCCGCCCGGATGGTCCGGGCTTCACGATCACCGGCGCCACGGTACAGGTTGGCGATCCGGTTACGTTCCGCCCGCATACGGCGATAGATGGCTTCCTCGTTCTCCTTGGGCAGGTCGGTACGCTTGATGCGCACGTCCAAAATGGCGATCCCGTATGCTACCGCCTTTTCGTTCGCCCCCAGCGCGACATTGATCATAATAGTGTCGCGGTTGGTGTTGACGATTTCCTCAAGCGTGTGCCGCCCCAATTCCTTGAGCAGGTCGGAGTAGATGATGTCATCGAGGCGTGCCTGAGCGGCCGGTTCCGTACGAACTGTCTGCCGGAACAGCAGCGGATCGGTGATGCTCCAACGCGCATACGAGTCCACCACCATATTCTTCTTGTCCTGAGTGACAACAATGTTGGGGGGGGTATCGTAAATCAACAACCGCTTTTCAAAATACTCGATCGTATGGAACGGCGGCGGCAGCTTGAAATGCAGGCCCGCTGTGTTCTCCATGCCCACAGGTTTGCCGAACTGCAGAATGATCGCCTGCTGTGTCTCATTCAGACGAAAGGTGACCAGGCTGAAAATCACGAGCAGAATCAGGACGACGACTGCAATCTTGATGACGGTATTCATTTGGCCCCTCCCGCTTTTTGTGGGTTGGGAACTCCGGGCGATACCACGTTGATCAGATCGCTGCCGGGATTGGTCTGGAGGATGTATTTGGTCAGGCCGGGCAACACCTCCTCCATGGTCTCGATGAGCATCCGTTTTCGAGTCACCGTGGGCGAACGCCGGTATGTGCGCAGCATCGCGACAAACCGGTCGGCGTCGCCCTCCGCACGAGTCACCCTTTCAACGGCGAAGGCTTCCGCTTGCAGGACCATCTCGGCGGCTTGTCCCTGTGCCTTAGGCACGATGTCGTTACGATACCCATAGGCTTCGTTGATCAGCCGGGCGCTGTCCTCCTTGGCGGAAGCGACTTCCCGAAACGCATCGGCAACCTGACTTGGCGGCAGTACGTCCTGGAGCTGCACCTGCGTAATGGTTACACCGCATTCGTAGTTGTTCACAATGTCCTGGAGCTGCGTCTGAGTCTCAACCTGAATGATCCCTTTGCCGACGGTGAGCACCTCGTCAATCTCGTGCTGGCCCACCACCTGCCGGATCACCGCTTCGGTCGCCACCCGGATCGTGGTCGGCACGTCCCTTACATAAAACAAATACTTCACCGGGTCGGCGATCTTGTACTGTATGATCAGATCGATATCAATGATGTTCAGCGAACCGGTCAGCATCAGCGATTCTTCCGGCATGTCGCGGGTGCCGCGCTGGTCCTTCCGGTAGCCCACGATCAATCGCTTGACCTCCGTCACCTTCGGCAGGTACACCGTCTCCACCGGCCACGGAATCCGGTAATGCAGGCCGGAGGTGGTGATACGGGACAGTTTGCCGAACCGAAGGATGACACCCGACTCGTCGGGGCCTACGATGTAGAAGCCGGTCGCCAACCAAAGCGCCAACGGAATCACCAACAGGTACAAGGGATTGCCCTTGAACATCTTGTTCAGGTCGGGCACCTTGAAGGTCTCGTTGCCGATGGTGATGTGCTTGTAAGGAATGGGCATATCCTCTCCTTGTAAGGATTAACGTACAATGTAACTATATTGCAAGTAGTGCTCGAAGGTTTCGTTATCGACATCGTAAATGATGCTATAGTCGACAAAGATGCCGACTTTGGGTGCGGCCACGCCAATGCCGCCTGTAAACCAGCGGTGACCGTCCCAGATGGCGTACCCCCCGCGCACAGCCATGTTCTTGGCGTTGGAGACCTCCACCCCCATCCGGAAACGGTCCTTGAACCAGACTTTTTCCGGCCAGAAATCGCTGCTGGTGGCGAAGGCGAGGGTAAGAACGCCCCGCTCCCAGGCGGCGCCGTAATCAATGCGCCGGTCCATGGTCTCCAGGTTGTGGGCGAAGGGCGCCAGATTTCTCAATACAATGCCGAGGTTGGCGCCATTGGGACCGGCCCCCATGAAGCCTACATCCACCGGAACTCCGCCGATCCATCTCCCGTCCCCGGTCTTCTCCCAGGTGGCCTTGAGATTGACCGCCGCAGGCGAATAGGGTGAGAAGCCGTAAGCTACAGGCAAACAAAACATGGCGTTGCGACGCATACCCGACGGGGTCGGTTCACTCCAGCCCTGGGCGATCAGCGCCATGGGAAATCCAAAATCGGTCTTTCGGTTGTAAGCCTGTAACCACCAACTGCGGGGCCATTTGTCGATTCGCACGGGCTGTATTCCGACATTGCCGCTGAGCACCTGGTAAATCATGCTGGCGGGGTTGTGGTAGATGGAGGTCGTCCCAAAGGTGAGAGCGTTGGTGGCGCCCCCCATGCCTGCCTCACGCGCTCCGATGGGTTCAAAGAACGGCAACGGGTCCGCAAGCACCGCAGTAACCCCAACGAAAACAAGAAGTATTGCGATAAGCTTCTTCACTCTTTCCCCTATGTCCTCCCGCAGGATAAGCTAGCTCGCCGCCGGGCCTCGGGCAAGAGAAATCGTACCCTGGCGGCGAAACGCCCGTTCATTGCCCGGAGGCGAGTCTCGTCTTGCCCGTAACAGGGTTATGCCGCTATCTTTGAGAGAAAGAACGGGTTAACAACGAAAGGCCGCCACCATGAATAAGGTACTCGCACTGCTCGCCATGATCCTGCTCCTGACGGGAACAGTTTTCGCTGAATGGCCGGAAGGCTACCACAACCCCGAAGAGATCGAAGACTTCCTTTTTGACCTCCAGCAGCGCGCCGAAGATGCGGACAAAGGCCACCGCATGCACATCGACACCCTGGGCTATTCCCAGCAGAACCAGTGGCCGATGTATGTCGTGCGTGTCTCCGACAACGCCGCCACCGCCCGCGACTGCACCGCTGTCGTCTTCTTCGGTCCGCTGCACGCCGAAGAGGTCTCCGGAGTCGAACTGGTGCTCGAGATGCTCGAAGAGGTCGTACTGGACACCATGAACCATAACCGCTACCGGCGGGAATACCTGGACCTGTACTTCATCCCCACCATGAATCCGGAAGGCATGGGGATCGTGTACGGCACACACCCCTACTGCTCCGACGGGTACAGCGGCGAGGGCATGGACCCCAGCTTCCGAAAGAACTGCCGGATCATCCCGGAAGGCGATTCCATCTTTTACTACAACAACGAAGTCTACTGGGGCGGCGATCTTGGCGGAGTAGACCTCAACCGCAACTGGGACATCAACTTCTACCACGGTGACACGCTGGGCTACCCGGAACGCGACGAGCTGCATGACTATTACCGCGGCTTTTATGCGTTGAGCGAAGCCGAAATGCAGGCCGTGCGCGACTTCATCTATGAAGTCAAACCCTACCTCAGCGCAACGTTCCACAACTCACGAACCGGAAACTTTTCGGAAAAGGTGATGTATCCCTGGGATTGGGGTTTGACCGAGCATGATAAACAACCGCCCGATTCGGCATTGATCAAAGATATCGCCCTCAACTTTGCAGAAATCATCAGCGGCAACTCAATACCGCCCTTCTCGCCTGCGCCGTCCGGAGGCCGGAATGGAAAAATGCACGACTGGATGTATGCCGAGGGCGGCTGGATCAACATGCAGACCGAGTTGCGCGGCATCCAACCGGATCGTGAACAACTGGACAACCCGTGGCTGGAGGAATACAAAGCCGGGCTCCGGTACCTGATGGACCGTGCTTATGGCAATGTAGGGAATAGCTCTTGTAACGTTGTCTTTCGTGTCACGGATGAGAGCGGCGCTCCACTGCATGCCGAGGTCCGTGTCCCGAGTCGGCACAACGGGTACTTCAAACCCCGCATGACGAATCCGGAAACCGGAGTATACCGTCGCCCCTTCAACCAGGGCAGCTTTGAAATCGTCACACGAGCCTACGGTTTCTACAATGACACCACGACTATTGTCACCGCTTTCAGTGGCATCATAGGGTATGACATCAGCCTGACCGAAATGCCGCACCACCAGCTGAGGATGGGCCTGTACGACGGCAACGCAGACAGCCTGTCGCCGAACCACGGTAAGTTTGTCGTCCATCACGACTGGGGGATCGACACGCTGGTGACAAATGACGGGATTGTGGTGCGAAACTGGCCGGAAGGTGACTACGTCATCGAAGCCTGGGCGGACGGCTACATCCCCTTCCGGGATTCCATCACCCTGGACCAGGAAACCGTCTTCCAGGCCAACCTGGTATACCAGAACGAAGTCTGGCGGGACGGGTTTGAAGAGCAGACCATCCCGAACCGCTGGGTGTCTGACGGCGACTTCTCCTTCGTCCATTCGGGCCATGATCAGAAGGAGGGCGAAGCTTCGCTGCAGAGCGGCGGCGGACCGAGCATCTTCCTGCCCAACAACTCCAGCGGCAGTGTCACATTGACCATCGACATGCCGGAAGATATGGAGTCGGTGGCGTTGATGGGCTGGCGCGCCTTTGAGCTCGAACCGGACTACGACTTCTGCGAGGTGGAGCTGCGGGCCGACGGCGGCGACTGGATCGCCCTGGAGACGCTCAACAGCTTCTCGCGCTGGCAGCAGTTCT
Source organism: uncultured bacterium (assembly GCA_964648415.1). GTDB lineage: Bacteria > Electryoneota > Electryoneia > Electryoneales > Electryoneaceae. The sequence continues at coordinate 13,118 of CAZYOC010000073.1, forward strand.
TCTACGACCTGCGCGAGTACAACGACGCCGGCGCCGTAGAGATCCGCTGGACCATCACCATGGACCACTCCAACAACGACCGCGGGTTGTTCCTGGACGAGGTGGCGCTGGTGAGCAACGCCCTGTTCGAAGCGCCGGAGCAGGAACTGACCCTGCCGCATAAATACGCGCTGGACAATGCCTACCCGAACCCGTTCAACCCCACCACCACCATCAGCTACTCGGTGGCGGCCAACGCGCCGGTGAAGATGACCGTGTTCGACGTGCTGGGGCGCGAGGTGATGACCGTGGTCGACGGGATCAAGGACGCCGGCGATTACCGTGTCGCTGTTGACCTGAGCGGCTTCTCCGGCGGTGTGTACTTCGTCCGGATGGACGCCCCCGATTTCACCGCCACACGCAAGCTCGTGCTCGTGAAATAGATCTGCCTGCTTTTCCTGACCCATCCCGCCCCCGGCAACGTGACCGGGGGCGTTTTCTTGCTGTCACATGTTGCGTCAGGTCGTGCGCATCGTCTGTTTGGTGCGTGTGACCGGGGGCGTTTTCTTGCTGTCCCATCCTCCCCTACATGTTGCGTCAGGTCGTGCGCATCGTCTGTTTGGTGCGTGTGACCTGACGCATTTTTTGTTCAGAAGCTCGAGAGTGATGTCCCGTGCTGTCATCCCCGCGCAGCAGGAATGACACTCGTTGCGAGTTTTTACAGTCCGCCTTCGCGTGAATGGGGGCATGGCCCGATTTGCCGGTAACCGCATTCGGAACGCCCACTCACACGATCCATGAACCGCGCCAACTCATCACTCGATACTGGTTGCGAGCAAGTCGGGAGAGGTCGGAAATGTGCGGTACACGAGGTCGGCGGTTAGCGTAGCACGGACGTCTCGCCCGTGATCTGACGCAGGAAGAAAATGGGACTGCTACTCTTTTCCGCTGGGGGCAATTGTAATAACGGTGATAGCCAATAAAGCCTTTGTTTCAGTGATCACATTGATTGGAGAACAGGCGGAAAAGGTAGCTGTACCAATTTTCTGGGTATTCATGGTGGTGATTAGCGAGATAATCTGTTTTCGGAAGGCGTAAAAGTGGTACAGTTACCTTTTCGGACACATTATGATATAGTGTCCTGCATATGCAATGGATTTGTCGTAGAGTAGATCGGATCCGAGGCGACCATTATACTGTGAAACACACACAAACCGGCCTGACCTACCCGATCAATCCGCTTCGAAAGACCAACCTGATTGACCCCGAGCAAATGAAGGGTTTGGTTCGTCGTTGTAACCTGCCAGACACCTTCTGGGACAAGCTGTAGTTTCTCACCGCAACGTCACTGTGTGGCAACACGCACGGCATCCGTATGCTCGGGTTGATTCAGACGGATCACGTATGTGTGAGGTATGCCAAAAACGACAAGAAAAAACACCACTGTCGACATTCCGTCAAACGGTTGTCAGCAGTGGCGTTCAGCTCTGTGGGCGATACTGGAGTCGAACCAGTGACCTCTGCCTTGTAAGGGCAGCGCTCTAACCAGCTGAGCTAATCGCCCGCCTGCTCTATTCCTTCTCGTCCCTCTTCGGGCTCTTGATCAGGATGGCCGCCGGGAACACCACCAGGTAGCTGAACATCAGCACGATGGGTGCGGCGGTCAGCGACAGGAAGCTGTCGTGGGGGCCTTGAGCCATCAAGTAGTAGCCGATCACCAGCAGAAGCAGCCCGATCAGCGTGACAATCAGGTTACGCATCCCGAACGACCATTGGAACAATGGCCCGCTCATCGCGGCTCGTCTGGATTTCCCGGAACTTTTAGCCTTCTTGGGTTTCGTCGCCATCTCACACACCTTTTTCTCGTTGTCTGGCGCAAAGTACATGCGGGAAATGCTCGAGTCAACGGGAAGAGACTTGCACCGGGTGTCTCATCTTTGTACTCTACGGTCTACTTCCACCGGAGGACTGTCCCATGAAGACCGCGTCAGGATTAGGCAGAACGGGCGTTGCAGCTTTTTGCATTTTCGCATTTCTCCTGCTTTTTTCACCCGTCAGGAGTCAACAGGTTCCCGAGACCCAGCCGGACTCCGCCATGGCCTGGCTCAAGCATCTCGCCGCCCCGGAAACCTACGCCGGACGGAAGAGCGGCGTGAAGTCCGGAACCGAGGCCATGGAGTGGGTCAAGACACGGTTCGCCAACTGGGGGCTGCAACCCTTCATCCTCCGTAACCTGCTCGTCCCCTTCAACATGCTCGTCTGTGAAGAACGCAAAGCCTACCTCGCCATTGACGACGGCCCTTTCGGCAGAGTGGAATTCCTGCTGGGGGATGACTACACATTGTGCGTCAACAGCGGCAGCGGCAAGGTCGAGGCCCCGGTGGTGGTGGTCGGGCACGGGATCAGCAGCCCGGAAAAGGGTTGGGACGATTACTCCGATGTGGATGTGACGGGCAGGATCGTCGTCGTGTTGCGCGGTAAGCCCACCAGGCACGAAGACTGGGACCACGAATACCTGCGGACTACCATCCTGCCGGAAGCGGTGTCTCGCGGTGCGGCGGCGGTGCTGTTCTACCAGAACGAGAACCCCACCGGCGGCGCGGCCATCGGCGAAGAGGCGTATGAGCCGGACATCCCGAGCGGTTATGTCGGCGAACGAGTGATGCGGCACTTGTTCCGCGGCAGTGACATGACCTTCGAGCAATACAGGGATAAACTGCGGGAAAACCCCTATCCCCTGGAGCTGGCGACTACGCTGCGCTTCCAGGCGGCGACAAAGCGGATTGACAACGCCGTGGGGTACAACGTGGCCGGGCTGGTGCGTGGGACCGACGCCGACCTGAGCACGGAAGCGGTGATCATCGGCGGGCACGGCGATCACGTGGGCAAGAACGCCAACGGGCAGATCTACGCCGGCGCGGACGACAATGCGTCCGGCGCCTCTGTGATCATGGAGCTGGCGCGTGTGTTCGCGCAGTATCCACAGAAACGCTCCCTCGTCTTCGTGGTGTTTGGCGCGGAAGAACAGGGCCTGCTGGGTAGCAAGGCGCTGGCCGCCATGCTGCCGGATAACTTTACCTACGTCAACATGGTGAACCTGGACATGGTGGGGCGCGGCGACGGGACCGTCGGCCTGGGCGGCGGCGACCAGTTGGCCGAAGTCTGGGATCCCTGGTACGCTTCCCTGTCCGACGACGAACAGGCGAAGCTGGAAGGCTACCGCGCCTGGGGCGGCTGGTCCTCCGATCATGCGCCTTTTCGCAACGAAGGCATCCCCGCTTTCACCGGTTATTCGCGCGGCAAGCACTCGTATTACCACACCATAGATGACTTGTACGAGACCATTGACCGTGAGGCCATCGAAGGCACTCTCAATGCGGTGTCCAGGTGGATCGTGGCGGTGAGCAACTTCAGCGAACCGCTGGGCGACCGGAACCTGGAGGCCCGTACCATCTGGCGCCAGGGCTACCCGATTTCCTGGAAGAATTCAGTGAACAATGTGGATCGCGACATGGCGCTGGTAGACTCCTGCATGACGTGGGGGTATGTCACCAGCGTGCTCACGTTGCCGGAACGGGGCGGCCTGCCGGGCTACCTGGCGCTGCTGGACAAGTACAACGACGCCATCGAAGCGAATCCGGGAATGAACCTCGCCACCTCCCTGCGGGACATCGGCGGCAATACCTATTACCGTAAGGCGTCCGTTTTCCTGGCCTACGACGGCGACAACCTGTTCCCCACCGACACGACAAAAATGCAAGCCTATCGGGAAATGGGCATGAGTTGGACCATGCTCGCCTCGCACGAACAGTGGATACGGGGCGCGAATGTCGCACCTGAGCGGGTGCGTCTGCTGAAGATCATGGCATCGGATGGCGGCGTAGTGCAATTGACACTGCGCCACGCCACCCAGTGGCTGCCAATCCTCGAGGAAATCGGGTCTTCGGCGGTGTTTGTCGGCAATTGGCGCGACCTGGCCTCGCTTTCCGACGCCACTCTGGAGACCATCCGTGAACACAGCGCGGGGATTGTCGCGAAGGTCGAGCCGCTGCACATGAAAGATGCCGCGGCGGCGGCGGACCGAATCGCGACCTACAAAATCCATCTGCAACCTGCCGAAGGCGCCTACAACCAGACCATGGGCTGGATTGAATCGGCCAAAGCTGCCGGCATCGAGACAGAGACCCTGGTCAACTGGATCGGGAAGAACCAGCGGCACTGGTAGGGTCTCGTGACGAATGCCAAGCGGTCAGTGTTGGCGCTTGCAAGAATCTCTCGAGATGTCATTCCTGCGGAAGCTCGAATCCAGTTATGTTTAATCGCTTCAAGGTGTTAACCCAACTTTCGCGGTCTCTCCAGTTTGACTCTCCTGACATGGGTGATTTTTGGCGGTTTTGGTTCCGTAACCTGTTGATATAGTAATTCTCGAATGAAATGTCCCATGATGTCATTCCTGCGAAAGCAGGAATCCAGAAAGGCGCAACCGCCGTCATTCCTGCCGGACAGCACACAAACTCACTCGCATGGCCCGATTTGCTGGTCGCTACATGTCAAGCACTTTAGAATGCCGCCGATGTACGCTGCCAGCGCACAGTCTCGAGTCGCCTGTAAAGCAAGTCGGGGAGAAGCTGGGTCAGCTTGATCTTTGCGAGTGACGAGACGTTTCCCGACTTGCTCTCACAGAGATGCACAGATTTTGCCGGCATCATACATAGCTGGCAATCGTCAGTGATTCAAGATTCGGACGTGGCAAATCGGGCCATGCCTCCATCACAAGACACAACCGGTGTCATTCCTGCGAAAGCAGGAATCCAGCATGCGATCCAGGTGATGCATTCGACCCTGCAAACCACTGTACAACAACCCTACACTGAGTGTCATTCCTGCGAAAGCAGGAATCCAGGAGAGCGCAACCGCCGTCATTCCTGCCGGACAGCACACAAACTCACTCGCATGGCCCGATTTGCTGGTCGCTACATGTCAAGCACTTGAGAATGTCGCCGATGTACGATTCTGGCGCACAGTCTCGAGTCGCCTGTAAAGCAAGTCGGGG
>CAZYOC010000074.1:0-17890 GCA_964648415.1 uncultured bacterium
AATGCGCAGCTCAGAACGATTCATAGCTGGCGCAATGGACCACTAGAAGTCTGGCTTGGACAAACAGGGAACGCCCTTGTTCGACAACCTCCGCAAAAAGATGCGCCAAACCCGAGAAGAGTATCCCGGCTTCTTTGCGCCGTGGAGCCGGCATTCTCCGGGCTGGGAGCGTATGTCGCGGGCGGTGGGCGGACGCAAGGGGCTCTTTCGCCTCTTGATCATCATGTTGGTGATCTTCTTCGTACGGTCGCAGCTCTTCTGGTTCTTCCGGGTGGATTCGGTCTCCATGGAGAACACGTTGCTGCCGGGCGATGTGTTTATCGTGAACAAGCTGGCCTACGGTTTCCGGTCGCCGGACTGGCTGGGGATCGGCGGCACGGATTACGGCATCCGGATCCCGAATCACTGGATGCTGCAGCTGAACAAACCCAAACGGGGCGACATTATTATCTTCCGTCATCCGGACGATTTCACCGACATTTATGTGAAACGTATCATCGCGCGGGGCGGCGAGACGGTGGAGATTCGCAACCGGGTGGTGTTTGTCAATGGCCGCGAGATCAAGCCGCCGCCGGAGGCTCATTTTTCACGCACCAACCCGTTGCCGGAGTTCCTGATGGAGGAGCAGGTCTTCCCGCCGGGTGCGGGCAACCGGGACAATTACGGGCCGGTACGAGTGCCGCAGGGGCATGTCTTCGTCATGGGCGACAACCGGTACAACTCGTACGACAGCCGTTTCTGGGGATACCTGCCGGAGAACCGGATCCTGGGCCGGGCAATGATGATTCTGATTTCGGGCGACCCGGAGGAATCCTGGTTGCGTCCCGGGGAGAAGCTCCGTTTTTCACGATGTTTACGGTGGATGTATTAGTGATGCGATTCAGATCAACTGAAGGGTTATGCCCCGAGCGGCTTGTTGTGAGCAGTAGGACTCCGCCTGGCCCCACAGCAATGAAGCAACTCACTTGATACTACTTACTCAGGCGCTCAATCGCTGCCCGAGTCTGAATTATAAGGTAGGAAGCAGCTGCAGGTCTACTATAAACCCGGGCAGCGACCAGAAGTGTATGCAAAAAGTCAATGCTTCGTTCATGGCCCTGATAAGTAAGCATACCACCATTTTGCATCAAGCTGCCCAGGGCAAATTGTATTGTCCCCAACTCGGTTTATCTGAATCGGTCCACTTCGCCTCCGGCGAGCCATGCTGAGGCTTGACAGGCGCGATGGGGGCTGCTAACTTTAGTGTTCGCCTCGGGAGAGGCGTCTGTGTTTGGTGGACCGAGGTAGTGTGGGATGGTCTGCAACGGGGCTGTAGCTCAGTTGGGAGAGCGATGCGTTCGCAACGCATAGGTCAGCGGTTCGATCCCGCTCAGCTCCACGGTTTTGCGGACCCGGTCGGCGAAGGCGGGCCGGGTTTGACATGCTTGGCCGTGATGTTTTGGACGGTGCTCAGGCGGGGCAGTAGCGGCGCCCTTTACCTGCAATCCGCTATAGCAGGGCTGACATCCCCGGTGCGGCCCACCGCCGTCATCTGATCTTTGTCGTTGCCGTGTTGATCGCCGGGTCCTGTGCAAGGGCGACTCGCTCAACCCCGTCAGATCCGAGAGGAAGCAGCGGTCGGTGAACTCGTCCTGTGCCGCGGGGTTGCCTGGCGGGAGCGGTGCGGCCGAGAAAGGATGAAGGGTAGGAGGTCAATCCGGGGCGCACCGTCTTTTTTACCGCTTCCCACCTTTGGCATTTTTCTTGATTTTCTTGAAGTTAACCTCCCCCGGGATCGCCAAATCTCTTGGAATTGGAAGCCTCTGCTCTCCGAGACCCTTCTTGATTGCCCATGACAAAAAGACTAATCGAATATTTCTAATCACTTGACTTTTTCGCTTTGAAAAGCTACGTTTCCGGGAAAGGTTCTATCTGGCAGAGTGACCAGAGGGGAGTATGAACAACATTGAGAACCTGCTGAAAGAGATACACGAGAGTCAGCTTGCGACTCAACGGCTGGTTCAGTTTCTCGCTCACCGGCAGGCGCGAGACCTCGTACTGGAACATCTCACCAAGGGAGTGGAACGCCGTGTGTACGAGCTGTCCGATGGCGCCCGCTCTTCGCGTGACATCGAGAGGTTGATCGGCAAGGAGGTCACCCAGCGCACCGTTGTCACCTGGTGGCAAAAGTGGAAAGAGCTGGGACTGGTCGAGAACTCGCCAACCTATTCCGGCCGGGTGCGTCGCCTGATTCCCTTGGCAGAACTGGGCATCGGCATCGACGAGGAATAGTTTCCCGCTGGATTGCCCTGATACTTCTACCTCTGTATTCCACGGTTTAGAAGCGCCGTGAAAGCGGAGAGAATCATCCCGCCATGGCGGGTTTTTTCATGGGCGCCGCTTGCTGCTAACTCACCTAGGGGAAGGAAGATTCGTGTGAAAAGCCTGAGCGCCCTGGAAGCCTATTACACCGAGCACCGCGCTTTGTTCGAGGCGGTTGTCGACACCGATGGGTTTTTCAATCTCGGCTGGACAACTCGCAGCAGGACGTGCTCCTTCACTGATTCTCAGCAGGCCATGGTGCGCTTGGTGCTTGATGCGCTGAAGACCAACGGTCATCCACTTCTTGTTGATGCCGGCTGCGGACGTGGTGGCCCGGCGCGGTTCGCCGCGGACTATCTTGATGCGCGTGTGATCGCCCTCGATCTGCTCAAACCCCAACTGCAGATTGCCCGTCATCACCCCGCTTCCGCCGCCCTTTCTGTCACCTGGCTTCTCGCAGACTCGCAGCAACTGCCCCTCGCGTCGGGCAGCGCGGACGGTGTGTACAGCATCGAGAGCGCGTTTCATTATCCGGACAAAGCGGGCTTCCTGATTGAAGCGGCGCGGGTGTTGAAGAGCGGCGCGCGGTTGGCTGTGGCGGATATTGTGATGAAGGAGGGCTATGAAGGGCACTGGACTCACACCGGGTTCAAGCGCGCCCTGGCGGCGCCTCATCTCTGGACGGTGTCAACCTACCGGCGCGAGGCGCAGGCGTGTGGGTTGACACCGCTTCATGCTTACGATCTCACCCGGGGCGTGATGCGATCCTTGCGGCTGGCCGGCAGGCGGCTGCTGCCTCAGATTCCCACGCTGGCGCGACGCGGCCATCGGCTCAGGGATCTACTGCTGGTCCAGGCGGGGTTTGTCCATCTGTTATGGACTCATCCGCTCATACCTGCGACGTATCGCCTGCTGGTCTTCCAGAAAACGTGATGTGGCGAGGCCGACGGGATCCCGGTATTGAACTTGGGGGATGTTCGTACAGGTGACAACGATTTTTCTTACCGAATCAGCACCACTTTCTGCATCAGTGGTCTCTGATCAGCGATTTCCAGGCGCAAGAAATACACCCCGCCAGCGATGTCTTCGGCATTCCAGGCAAACGCGTGCCGTCCAGCCATATACCGCCCCTGCGCAATGGTCGCCACCTGGCGCCCCAGGACATCAAACACGGTCAGACGCAGGGTTTGCGCCTCGGGCAATGCGACACGGACGGTAGTGGTCGAGTTAAAAGGATTGGGCCAGGGCGCTTCCAGCGAAAGCCGTGTGGGCAAGCCGTAGCCTGTCTCTGCTACATCATTGTACTCACCACGGGTAAGCGCGCGTATAAAGAAATCCGACTCGGACTCAATAGCCGTCTGTCCGTCATAGAGGAAATACCGGCCATCTTCGTCTCCGGGATCGGAAACAAGATAGGGCAGCATAACCTGCTGATTAACGGTGGTAAACAACTCCAGCCAGGCATAAACCGTACTGTTTCCACCGACAACAGGCGAATCAGGAATCGGGAATGACACCCAGAATAGATTGCCGAGAGCGGGCTCCCAGGAAAAATCAAGTTCAACGTCAGCAACCTGGATCGAATCAGACCATGCACGGCTGAGCTGTAATCGCATCCGGAGCGTGTCCGGCCAAACCTCCATAGGTGGTTTATAGCAGAGCACCCGAATCGTGTCAAGATGTATTCTCCACAATTCATCACGGTAATCCTCGAACCTGTCATGCATTTTCCACAGGATCCCCTGGCTTGTATCGGGATCGGACTGGATCAGGGTAATCGTCTGCGGCACACGTTCATCATGCCCGAATTCGTAGCGCGGATACTCGAGGACTTCAACATTCATGGACACGGAATCATTGCCTGCAACCTCGTCCTCATCGTACTCGAGCCAGCTCGCGATGGTGCAACTTCCCGGAGAATCCGGATTCCATCCATGCACTATCGACAATTCAACAGACTCGCCCGGATCGAGCTGATAAGGCGGTGCGGGATCAAGAGTCAACAGATCATGATCTGCTTGCAGGTATACTTCGATCCCTTCAGCGGACGTCTGCCCCGGATTCGATAGCAACACTCGGGGAGAAATCGGAAACCCCTCTGTCGTCGGATAGGGCACTCGCAGGTTCGTCAAAGCGACATCGTGCTCAGCCGAAGTGAGCACCACCTCGAAGTCATCCATCTCAAAATAGGAGAACGATTCCGGTTCCACCCGCGGCAAGCGTGCGACGAGGCGGAATTTCACCTCCCGCCCAGCATAAGGTGTGCCATCCCAGGTAACGTTCCAGTCCTCGCTTTGCCGGACCCACTCTTCGCCCGGCGCGCCGCTGCATACCGTGGAGGTATCATTGCTGTAAGGGGCGGATGCAGGATACCACATCTCGAGGTCGCTCGGCTTGACCCATAGATCGAAATAGAAACGGTCACGCGCCACGATGTCCCACTGATACTCGCCCCGCACCCAGGTGTCGAAACGAATGGACTGGCCGGGCTGGACAGCCGGCAACGGGATCCAGGGCGACTCCAGCACATGCATCACCCGGGGTTCGTAGTCGTCCATACGAAATACAAAATCCCCGGAGTGCGTGTTCTCACGTTCGGTGCGTTCGAAGCTATGGGGAGTACTCGGGTAGCCGCTTTCCTGCGACAACGGCATGCTGTAGGGATTGTCCGGATCGTTGAAGTACAGCGTATCGTCAAGTGTTGTGATCGCGATGCTGTCGAGCTGCATGCCTGTCCAGCCGTTATTGGTGCGTGTATCCACCCAGGCGTCGCTGCAGAAAACGATACTGATCTCGGCGTCAGGATAATGGAAAATACTCAAATCTGTCCGCGCACGCCTCCAGGTCGCCATCTGGGGTGTACCCACCCATCCTGGTGTGGCCCCGAAGGAGGGATGATACAGATCAAACGCGCCATTGACACTGCCCAGGGAGTCTGTATTGAACGGTGTGATGTCAAAATGTGCGAGTGGGTGGGTTTCGCCAAACAAATCGGAATGAATCAAGACAAAGGCGCCATCGCTGCTGTCCTGTGCGGCTGATCTCAGTTTGAAACTGAAGCTCAGGCTTACGGAAGCCTGCCCCTCCAGGTTGACCGGTGGGAGCCGGACCGCCTGGTACCACATGCCCCAATACCCGCCCTCGGGAGCAAATGCCGGCGAGGGAGCCGAACAACGCCAGCTATAGGTGTTCTCCGGTGTCCCGTTGAGAGAATCCACATGCCACAAGGTGTCAATCATGTCATACCCGTCCAGCAGCTCCCAGCCATGATGCTCCGACTCCCAATCCTGAGAATAGAGTACTTCGTCGAGCTCGGAGATGGGTTGGAGTTGTTCGGCGGGGCGGGGCAACGGCTGAACGAGCGCGGCCGGTTGAGCCGTTACACGAGAAATGCACACCAGCAGAAACAGGATCAGAGCCGGGATTGACAACTGGAAATGGGGAGCGGACGGGCGCCTCAAAATCGCCTCCTCCTAATACTTCATGATGAACGATTCAAACTGTCATTCTATAATATAGGGGCCGCCGCAACAAACACAAACGGTTGTCGCAAAATGAATCCGGTCGGCTTGCCTCGCTCCCGGCGGCGTGGTACTTTCTGGCGTGCAACCGGACCCTAGCCTACAGACCTCGCCGGAACGCAAGCTGGTGATTGTGTCCGACGCCCATCTGCCCCTGGATAACCGTCCCGGGAACAGGCCGCGTATGGCCCGTTTCCTCCGTCTCTTGAAGCAACACCGCAATGATACCGCGGTGTGGATCCTGCTTGGGGACACCTTCGATTTCTGGTATGACTGGCGCTACGTAGTTCCCAAGCACGCCTTTCCCTTGCTCCACGAATTGCGTTCCCTGGTAGAACAGGGCGTCGAGATTCACATCTTCGCAGGTAACCATGATTTTCGACTCCCTGGTTTCCTGGAACAGGAGATCGGGCTCATTGTCCACCTGGATGAATGGTCGGTGCAGGTGGATGGCAGACAGGTCTTCTTTCACCACGGCGACGGCATGGCCAATTACGACCTGGGCTATCGGCGCATGAAATGGGTGTTCCGCAAACCCTGGATGCAATGGCTGTTCGGAACAGTTATCCACCCCGACCTGGCCATGTTCATCGCGCAGTTGGCCAGCCGTGCGGGTTTGCGCAAAAAAGCGAGGCCGCTGGAACTGAAAAAGCAACGCCTCACCGAATATGAAAACCGGGCCCGCGCCATTCTGAGGAACGGATACGATCTGGTCATCTTCGGGCATACCCATAACGCCATGCTGAAGCAGTTTCCCGAAGGGTGGTATCACAATACGGGTTCGTTTGACGATGAAGGCGCTCACAGCATCCTCCAGGGCGACCTGCCGGAGGGGAGGAAGCTGACGTGAAGCGCCGCTCCAACCCGAGACTGCTTTCGAAAGGGTTCATGACGCGCCTCGATGAAAGCGCCGCAAAAGCTCTCCAGAAGCGGTATCTCCTCTCCTGGAAAGCCACCATCATTCTCAGCTTTATCGTCGGGCTGGCCGGTCTTGGCGCCATCTGGGGAGTCATGGCCTCGTTGTCAAGCGACCTCCCGAGACTGGAGCAACTGGAGAGCTACAACCCACGCCTGATTACGCGAGTACTGGACCGTAACGGCTCAGTATTGAAAGAGTTTTTCACTGAACGCCGCCAGCCTGTCCCCCTCGACTCCATTTCGCAGCATATGATCGATGCGGTAATCAGCACCGAGGACCGGAAGTTCTATGATCACTGGGGGATCGACGCCTTCGGCATCGCGCGGGCGGTGGTGGTCAATACGATCAGCATGTCCAAGCGACAGGGCGCCTCCACCCTCACCCAGCAACTGGCGAGAAACCTGTACCTGCATCGCCGCCAGACCATCCGCCGGAAATTGCGTGAAATCATCACTGCGGTCAATATTGAACGCACGTACGCCAAGCAGGAAATCCTGCAAATGTATATGACCCAGATGTATTTCGGGCATGGGGCGTATGGTGTCCAGGCCGCCGCAATGCGGTATTTCGGGGTCGACGCCCGCGACCTGAGCATTGCTCAGTCCGCCTTGCTGGCGGGCATGCTGAAAGCTCCAACCCACTATTCGCCGGTGTTTCATCCCGCCGATGCGCTTCGCCGACGCAACACCGTGCTCGGCGCGATGCTCAGAAATGGCGTCATCACGCAACCGCAATACGAGGAAGCCCGGCAAGAAACCATCCAACTTTCCGACGTGATTTATACCGACAACATCGGTCAGGCGCCGTACTTCACCGAATGGATCCGGCGTAAGCTCGAGGAATTGAAAGAAAAACACGATGTGGATTACTACCGCGACGGCCTCACCGTATACACGCCGTTGGATTCCACGTTGCAGGCCATCGCCGAGGCGGTGATTGACTCCCATCTGACAGAATTCCAGGCCGAATTCGCAGATCGTTACCGGTGGGAGGAAGACTATAAAGACTGGGCGAAAGAAGCGTATACGGATTCGCTCAATCGCCACGCACCCCAGTTGACCGCCACAGAACTGGCCGACTCGGTAAAAAAACTGGTTAACCGTGTCATCGCCGACTCCGCGCTCGCGTGGGAAGTGATCGACCGCCACTTCCCGGTGCAGGTGGCGTTTGTCGCCATGGATCCGCAGACCGGCGATATCCTGTCGATGGTCGGAGGCCGTGATTTCATCGAATCCAAGTTCAACCGGGTGATCCAATCGCAGCGTCAACCGGGTTCCACATTCAAACCTTTTGTATACACCACCGCCATCGACAACGGGTATCCACCCAACTATAAAGTACTTAACATGGTGAAACCGGTGACCATGGAAGACGGCACCGTGTGGCGGCCGGAGAATTACTCTGTTGAAGATCGCGGCGGGTACATGACTCTCCGCAGAGCGCTCCGGCTGTCAAAAAACAATGTCACCGTCCGGCTGGTGGCGGGCGAAGACCGCCTGATTCCTATCCGCGAAGTGACTCGTTACGCTCACAACATGGGCATCCGCACCGAGCTGCCGGCCTATCCCGCTGTGGCGCTGGGCGCTGTGGGTGTTATTCCCATTGATCTGGCCACCGCGTATTGCGTGTTCGCCTCCTACGGCATGCGGCCCCGTCCCCGCCCCATCTGGCGCATCGAGGACAACACCGGCGGGACGCTCGCGTCCTATCCCACCTCACGCTATACCGTACTCAGCGAAGAGACCGCCTACATCATGGTGAACCTGCTGGAAGATGTGATCAACCGCGGCACCGGCGCGGGGGCGCGTTACCGGTTCAAGTTCTACGCTCCCGCCGCGGGAAAGACCGGCACCACCAACGACTTTACCGACGCCTGGTTCATGGGCTTCACCCCGCGCCTGGTCGCCGGAGTCTGGGTCGGCCTGGACAATCCGGCCATCAGCCTGGGACGCGGCCAGACCGGCTCAAGAGTCGCCATGCCTGTCTGGGCGAGGTTTATGCGCAATGTCTATGAAGAAAAAGGCTGGGAATACACGAAGTTCGCCAAACCGGTCGGCGTCGTGAAAGTGGAGGTCTGCGAGGATTCCAATGAGCTCGCAGGTCCCTATTGCCCCAATACCTACTTCGAGATCTTCCGGCGCGGCGAAGAACCCACGTACCCATGCAGCATCCATCGCATCAACCGTCGCTGACCTGATACGGATGCCTGAAAGATCGCCTCTTCGGAGCTGGAAAGGGAAGAGATCCCCGCCTGCCAGACTGTCTCAAAATACCCAACGAGTGCCATTCCTGTGTAGCAAACTGTCACAGTGTTCACAACGAGTGTCATTCCTGTGGAACAAACTGTCACAGCGTTAACAACGAGTGCCATTCCTGCGCAGCAAACTGTCACAGCGTTAACAACGAGTGTCATTCCTGCGCAGGCAGGAATCCAGGTATGTTTTTATACTACAAGATGTTCGCTATGCAGCCCATACGTTGAAAGCTACTCTGGTGCTGAATTGCTAACCTGTTATATTCTTGCACCTTGCCTGGATTCCCGCCTACGCGGGAATGAGAGTGGGTTCAATTCTGCGACAGTCTGCTTCGCTGGAATGAGAGTCCTCTCGCATGCTGCGACAGTCGGCGCGGAGAGCATATCGCAATCACGCCCAAAGAAAAACACCCTGCTCGCATGGCCCGATCTGCTCATCGCGATACCCTTGACTTCAAACGCGGGACACAATGCACGTAAATGGAAGCAGGCAAACGATTGGTGATGAGCAGGTCGGGAGCATCTTTCCCGGCTTGCCTTATTCACGAACCGGGGAGCCGTAGGGCGTCATACATTGTAAACTGTGATGTCAAACCGCCCTCCAGAGCATGGCAAACCGGGCCATGCATCAACGCGTTTAATCCAACTTTGGCGCTGGACTGCAACGTGTTATAATCTAGCACCTTGCCTGGATTCCAGCCTTCGCTGGAATGAGAGTGGGTTCGATTCTCAGATGGGTCCCTTCACTGGAATGAGAGTGGGTTCGATTCTGCGATGGGCCCCTTCGCGGGAATGCGAGTGGGCTCAATTCTGCGACATTCTCTTGCGCGGGAATGAGAGTATTCTCTATTCTGCGACAGTCCGCTGCGCTCGGGATGCTGTCACAAGAAAAAAACGATCGTGCATCAGTTCAGTATTCGAAACCCCTAACTCGCCCTCCCCCCCACGCCATGTGTGCTCCCGAAAAACTACTTATAATTTTATTAATAAACTACTTACAACCGTATTCGACTCATTCTCATTTGAGATGACGGCGACTTTTCGCTTGCCTCACCGGCAGTCCGCCTCTACATTACCCCTTGCTTGTGGCGATTCACTTCCAACAACTTTGCGGATAGATAAAAACAGACATGCACATTGCGTTGATCGGGTGGCAGGGGGGCGGCAAATCGACCCTGTTTACCGCACTGACGGGCGACCAACCGGACATCGGAGCGCAGGCTCATCCCGGCGTGGCGGAAGTCGCCGACTCGACTCTTGACCTGCTCTACGAGCTCTGGCCCAAAGCGAAAAAAGTTCCGGCGAAGATGAACTACCTGGACATCGCCGGACTGGCGCATACCGAAGAACGGACCGGCTTCAAACGGTCCATGGTGAACCATCTGCAGAGCGCGACCGTGCTTGCGGCGGTGATCGGCACGTTTCATCTGGATGAAGACACCAGTGAGGCCGTCACCCATGTCCAGCAGCAGGCCGAGGATATCGAGGCCGAACTGCTGCTGTCCGACCTGGCCACCGCGGAAAATCGTGCGGAGAAGATCGCGCACTCACGGCAACGCGGCCTGAAAGTCGACGTCCTCGAGGAGAAGGCGATCCAGAAATGCCTGGATGCGCTCAACGACGAGAAACCGTTGCGCGAACTCGAGTTCAACGCCGACGAAGAGAAAGCGCTGCGGACCTATGCGTTCCTGTCGCAGAAGCCGTTGCTGATCGTCGTCAACCACGGCGAGCACCAGGACGGCGCGGCAATACGGGACGGGTTGACGGACAGCGTCACCGGCGACGGGAAACGGCTGGAAGTGCTGAACGCCGAACTGGAGGCGGAGATCGCCCAGCTCGAGCCCGAGGACCGGGGTGATTTTCTGGCCGACCTGGGTGTGGAGGAGCCGGCCTCGGAACGGGTCATCCGGCTGGGATTCGACCTGCTGGGACTGATCCGGTTCTTCACCGTGGGCGATGACGAGGTGCGGTCCTGGCCGATCCCGTCGGGTCTACCGGCGTTGGAAGCGGCGGGGGAAATCCATTCCGACCTGCAACGCGGGTTTATCCGTGCCGAAGTGGTCCCGGCCAAGACGCTGCTCGAGCTGGGTTCGCTGGCCGCCTGTAAGGACAAGGGCGTGTTACGGCTGGAAGGCAAGACCTATATCGTGCAGGACGGCGATGTAATGCATGTGCGGTTTGCGGTTTAGGGGGCGACCATGAAGAAGATTGAAGCGATCATCCGGACCTACCGGCTCGACGAGGTGAAGGACGCCCTGCTGGAGGCCGGGGTGCGTGGGATGACGGTCACGGAAGTGCGGGGATTCGGGCGTCAGCGCGGGCACACGGAGCTCTACCGCGGACGGGAATACCAGATCGACTTCGTGCCCAAGCTGAAACTGGAAATCGTGGTCCCGAAAGAGCTGGCGGACCGCGCTATTGACGCCATCCTGAAGACCGCCAAGACGGACCAGGTGGGCGACGGAAAGATCTTTGTCTACCCGGTGGAGGATGCGGTGCGGATCCGGACCTCCGAGTCCGGCCCGGAGGCGCTCTAGAACCCGCTTCACAGGATGACTGGACAAGAAAACCCTTAACAGGATAATAGGATAGAAGGATATCAAGGATAACTGAATAATAAAGGATAAAGGATAAAAGATAAAAGATAAAAGATAAAGGATAAAAGATTAAAGATTTATTGATTCTGTGTAGAGGACTAAAGACTAGGGGACAATTGTTATAAATTATTGATTATAATTGATAGCTATTAATAAATAAACATTTAATTATGACTAAGCATTAAGTACTTCTTCTGTTTCGTTTTTCACTTTTTTCATTTTCTTTACCTTTTTCACTTATCTTTTATCCTTGATATCCTTCTATCCTAATATCCTGTTGGAGGTTTGTCAGTTAATTGAAAACAAACAAACAACCATAGAAGAGGAGCGAGCGATGGACCTCATTCATGATCTGTTTGAGTTGATCAAAAGCCGTGGCGTGACCATGGTTGATCTGCGGTTCATGGACTTCCCCGGCCTGTGGCAGCATTTCACCATCCCGGTGGCCCGGCTGAAGCCGGAAGACTTCGAGACGGGGTACGGGTTCGACGGCAGCAGCATCCGTGGCTGGCGGCAGATCAACGAGTCGGACATGCTGGTGCGTCCCGACGCCGCAACCGCCGTGCTCGACCCCTTCGCCTCCACCCCCACCCTGATCCTCTTCTGTGACATCATCGAGCCAACCACCATGCTCCCCTATTCCAAGTGCCCGCGCACCCTCGCCCGCAAAGCCGAGGAATACATGCGGTCCCTCGGCCAGGCGGATTCGGTCTATGTCGGCCCCGAAGCCGAGTTCTTCATCTTCGACGATATCCGTTACGACCAGAACGCCCACGAGGGCTATTACCACATCGACTCCGTCGAGGGCCACTGGAACACGGGCAAGATCGAGAACCCGAACCTGGGCTACAAACCGCGCTACAAGGAAGGCTACTTCCCGGTGCCGCCCCAGGACGCCACCCAGGACCTGCGCAGCGAAATGGCTATGATCCTGGAGTCGCTGAACATCATTGTGGAGACCCATCACCACGAGGTCGCCACCGGCGGGCAAGGCGAAATCGACATGCAATACGCCCCCATGCTGCGCATGGCGGACAACCTGCAGCTCTTCAAATACGTTGTGAAAAACGTCGCCCATCGCCACAACAAGACCGCCACCTTCATGCCCAAACCCCTGTTCGGCGACAATGGCAGCGGGATGCACGTGCACATGAGCCTGTGGAAAGGCGAGACTCCCCTCTTCGCGGGTGAGCATTACGCCGGCCTGTCGGAGATGGCGCTGCATTTCATCGGCGGGATCCTGAAGCACGCGCCCGCCTTGTGCGCCTTCACCAACCCGACCACCAACAGCTACAAACGGTTGATCCCGGGCTTCGAGGCGCCCACACGCCTGACCTACAGCCAGCGCAACCGGAGCGCGGCGATCCGCCTTCCCATGTACTCCAACAGCCCGAAGGCGAAACGGGTGGAATTCCGTGTGCCGGACAGCTCCTGCAACCCCTATCTCGCGCTCAGCGCGATGCTGATGGCGGGCCTGGACGGTGTCCAGAACCGTATCCACCCCGGAGACCCCCTGGACAAGAACATGTACGACCTGGAGCCGGAAGAGCTGGACGATGTGCCCGAGACCCCGCCCACCCTGGCCGACGCCCTCGACGCCCTCGAAGCCGATCAGGAATTCCTGTACAAGGGCAACGTGTTCACGGAAGATGTGGTGGATACCTGGATCTGGTACAAACGCGACCGTGAAGTGAACGCCCTCCGGCAACGCCCGCACCCGTGGGAGTTTGAACTGTACTACGATATCTAGTAGAGGGGACAATGAGATATCGTCTCTATATTGATGAGGTAGGAAACTCGGATCTTAACTATTCCAATGTTGAGCAACACAGGTTTTTAAGTTTGACAGGAGTAGTTTTTGAGTTGCAGTATGTTAAAGATGTTCTCCATCCTAGACTGGAGATATTAAAGAACACATACTTTAATCAACACCCCGATGATCCAATTATATTACATCGAAAAGAGATCATGAATGCAAAATGGCCCTTTCATTCATTGCGCGAAAATTCTATTAGAGCTAATTTTGACAAAGACCTTTATGATCTTATTCAAAAATTGGATTATATTGTTTTTACTGTTGTAATTGACAAAAAAAGGCATATTCAAAAATATATAAAATGGCGTTATGATCCGTATCACTATTGTCTTGCTATACTGTTAGAAAGATATGTATATTGGTTGCGAAATAATAATAATCATGGAGATGTTATGGCAGAATCGCGTGGTGGAAGACCTGATATGCGCTTGAAAAAATCTTTTTCAAATTTATACGAAAAAGGGACTGATTTTATTTCACCTTCGTTAATACAAGAATACTTAACAAGCAAAAATCTAAAGGTTAAGCCCAAAAAGAACAACATTCCAGGATTACAATTTGCGGATTTGATTGCTCACCCATCCTATAAGGCAATGTGCGCGAGATATGAAAGGCAGCCTCTGGCTGCTACATTTGGCGGTAGAATAGCAGCGATATTGGAGAAATCGAAATATGATAGAAGCCCGACTGGCAAGATTGATGGATATGGCAGAAAATGGCTGCCATAAAAAAAGCCCCCGCTAGGGGGCCCGAAGGCATCTGACCTTCCACCTCCAGATAAACTGGATTAGAAGAAATATACGATAGCATTCGACACATGTCAAGCAAGTAACTCGTAAAAAGTTAAGGTGATACCATGCAAGCTAACTGGCAAGGCGTTTTCACAGCATTGGTCACCCCGTTCGGCAAGGACGGCAGCCTCGACGAGGGCGCATATGCCGCGCTGATCCAGCGTCAGCTCGAGGCGGGGATTCACGGCCTGGTCCCCTGCGGCACCACCGGAGAAGCCCCCGCGATGACGATGGATGAGTGGGAGACGGTCATCAAGATCGCCGTGCGCGAGGCCAAAGGTAAAGCGCACATCGTCGTCGGAACCGGTACCAACAACACCATGAAGAGCATCGAGCGGACGAAACGGGCGTACGAGCTGGGCGTGGACGGCGCTCTCGTGATCACGCCGTATTACAACAAGCCCACGCCCGACGGGTTGATGCGGCATTTCGGCATGATCGCCGAGGCGGTCCCCAACCTGCCGATGATGGTGTACAACGTGCCCGGCCGGACCGGCGTGAACCTGAAGCCCGCCACCGCCGAACGCATGCTGGCAATCCCCACCGTGGCGGCGTTCAAAGAAGCCTCCGGCGACCTCACTCAGATCTGGGACCTGGTCCAGCGTGTCGGCGACCGTGCAAAGGTGCTCAGCGGCGAGGATGGCCAGAACCTGGCGATCTGGTACGTGGGCGGCGTGGGGGCGGTGAGTGTGCTCTCGAACATCGTGCCGGAGCTGGTGGTTCAGCAGTGGGGACAGGAAGCGGTCGGCAACGACAAGTCGGCCTACAAACTGCACCGCACGTTCGAGAAGCTGGTGGCGGCGTTGTTCGTGGAAACCAGTCCCGGCCCGGCGAAGTATGCGCTGAACCGAATGGGTCTGCCCGCCGGCGAGGTCCGGCCGCCCCTCGCACCGATCCGCGCGGAATCGGAAAAAGTAGTCGACGAGGCTCTCACGCAGCTTAAGTTGATTTAGGAAAGAAATCTTAACAGGATGTTCAGGATAAATAAGGAGATTTATAATTAGTAGTTAAGAATTAACTTCCATAGTGAAAGGCTTGTAGTATTCTGTCTTTATTTACTTTTTTCACTTCTGTATCATCCTTGTCATCCTTAATATGCTGTAACTCCTGTTAAGAATAGTTGCGAACGCTGGAGATCGAGACCGGGAGAAGCATGATCAGCGTAACGGTATTCGGTGCGAACGGCCGCATGGGACGAGCGGTGGTGGAGTCGTTGCTGGCGGAGAAGGACATTGCCATCGCTCACGCCGTGGACCTGCCCAGGCTGGCAGGCAAATGGGTCGAGGACGTGAAACTCAAGGGCGACGACGAGAACGTCGATTTCAGCGCCGATGTCTGGGTGGATGTGTCGCTGGGCGGCGCGGCTTATATCCATGCCCTGCAGGCGGAAACCCACGGCATCCCTATCCTGATCGGCGCCACCGGTTTCTCCCCCGACCAGTTGGAACGGCTCAACAACCTGAAGAACGCCCACATCATCGCGCCCAACCTGTCGGTAGGCGTAAACCTGTTGTTCAACCTGGCCCCGAAAGTGCGTGAGGTGCTGGGCGGCGCCTACGATGTCGGCATCTACGAGACCCACCACAAGCACAAAATCGACGCTCCCTCCGGCACGGCGAAAAAGCTGATGGACCTCCTGCAGGAAGTGGGCGGTCCGGTACAATGTGTCAGCCTGCGCATGGGCGAAGTGGTGGGCGAACACCGCATCCGGTTCGCGTCGGAAGGTGAGGAACTGGAGCTGGTCCACACCGCCCGCTCACGCAAGGCCTTCGCCCAAGGTGTCGCCCCGGCGGTGCGCTTTCTCTGCGGAAAGACAGACGGCGCCTACACCATGGCGGATGTGCTGGGATTGACATAACGCATGGAAGTATAAAAACGGGAATACTGCGGACATACTGGAGTTGACCTGGCGCCTTCCAGACCATAACGCAACCTGTTCTAAGATGAATCAGTTGGAATTTGTTGCTCCGATCCGCCCCATTGAAACGAGAGTTCCCTGGACGGGAACATCCATCAGGACGCGGCCGATCGTTTTGCCAGCAATTGGATCGGTTGACGGTTACTACTTAATCCGCCGGCCGTTCTCGTCGTACTTGAAAAAGCCTTTGCCGGTTTTCACGCCCAGGTGGCCGGCGCGGACCATCTTCCGCAGCAACGGGCAGGGCCGGAACTTGAAGTCGCCGGTCTCACGGAACATGCGTTCCAGCCAGTTCCAGACTTCATCGAGACCCATGTTGTCCGCCAGCTCCAGCGGCCCCTGGTGAAAATCGTAGCCGTCACGCATGGCGATGTCGATCCCGTCAGCAGTGGCCACACCTTCCATCAACGCGTACATCGCCTCGTTCAGCATCGGCAGGATCACGCGCGTGGTCACGAAACCGGGTGTCTCATATACCTCGACCACGGTTTTCCGGATGTCTTCCGCAAAGCGTTTGGCGATCTCGAAGGTGGCGTCGGAGGTCTTCATCCCGCGCACGACCTCGACCAACGGCTTCTTGGGCACCGGGTGCAGGAAGTGCATGCCGATGACACGGTCCGGCCGAGTGGTCACTTCGCCCAGCTCGGTCACGGACAGCGTGGAGGTGTTCGTCACCAGGATCGTGCCCGGGCTGGTGATGGCGTCGAGACGCTCGAAAAGGGGCTTCTTGATGTCGTGCGAATCGGGGACCGCTTCAATCACGATACCGTAGTCCCCGGTCTGGCTCAGGTCGGAGGTCCAGGTAATACGGCTCTGGATGGCGCGTTTGTCGGAATCGGTCATGCTCCAGCGCGCGATTTCCGCATCCAGCTTCTGGCTCAGCCGTTCCTTGCGCTGGTCCAGCGCTGTATCGTCCTTTTCCACCAGCAGCACTTCCAGCCCCTTGGCCGACACCGCCTGGGCGATCCCGAGGCCCATCTGCCCCGCGCCCACCACCGCGATACGGTCGATGGAATCGCTCTCCTCCTGCGGCAGAACCTCGTCGCCTAACAGATCCTGTAAGGTTTCTTTTTTTTTCGCCATGATAACCGCCTAACGCTGCTCGATCAATTCACGTTCAGAGAAGAACACCCCGACCTCGATCCGGCCGTTCTCCACAGAGTCGCTGCCGTGGACAGTGTTCTTTTCCTTGCTGACGCCATACAGTTTCCGCACGGTCCCGTCCGCCGCTTCGGCGGGATCGGTCGCGCCGATCACATCGCGCCAGTGCTGGATCGCATCGTCGCGCTCCAGCGCCACCAGCACCACCGGGCCGCTGGTCATGTACGCCACCAGGTCGTTGAAGAACGGACGCTCCTTGTGGACGGCATAGAAATGTTCCGCCACCGCCTTCGTCAACCGCGCCCGCTTCATGCCCAGGATGGAGAAGCCTTCCTGTTCGATACGGGTAAGTATTTCGCCCACGTGCTTGTTCGCTACCCCGTCGGGTTTGATGATGCAAAGTGTACGTTCCACGAGTGTCTGTTCTCCAGTTTATGCCACAACCAAACGTGTGGTGTGCCGTTAGCGATGTATCTATGCTTTGGCCGCCCGCTTAGCCGGATGTATGCACCCACCGCTGCGGACGGTTTTTCGTGTCCTCCAGGCTGCATCTGAGTAACCAACCACTCAGAGTAATTAACCTCTTTCACAGTAATCAACCTCTCTCATTCCCGCGCAGCAGACTGTATCAAAATGTCCAATGGATCTCATTCCCGCGAAGCAGACTGTATC
>CAZYOC010000075.1:0-17847 GCA_964648415.1 uncultured bacterium
CTGTTAAAGCAGCCATTACGATGCGTTTTTACAGCGATGGAGTTTCGAAGATCCGTTGAAAAATTACGCTGTCTTGTGGTACGATAGACCGGATGGGGGCAACCGATGTTACTCAACCAGCAGGCAGGCCGTGAACTGTACAAGGCACGGCAGCGTTTGGCGGACCACCTGGCGGAGAAGCTGGTGGAAGAAAGTACAACCGCCATGGAAAAATGGGGCCTCTCCGTGTATGAGCTGCGTGACGAGACCCTGCAGGATATCGCCAAGCTGTACATCGCTCTCATCACTGAACGCCCGGAGTACTTCGGCGAGCACATCGCCTGGCGCGGCTCCACGCTGGTGAACCGGGATAAACCCGTCGCCATTTTAACGATTCTGCTGAACACATTGAAGGATGTGTTGCACACTGAGCTCCCTGAGGAGCTGCATCCTCTCCTGCATGAATACCTGGAATACGGCGTCGAGCAGGCGAAGAAATTTCAGGAGGATTCTGCGTCCACGGCGTTGGATCCCGGGGGGCCGTATGCGCAAACCGCCCGGATGTATC
The DNA here is from genome assembly GCA_964648415.1 of uncultured bacterium. GTDB lineage: Bacteria > Electryoneota > Electryoneia > Electryoneales > Electryoneaceae. The sequence goes on from CAZYOC010000075.1 coordinate 548, forward strand.
TCGACCACCTGTTGCGTGGGGAGAAGGACGAGGCGGAGGATCTCATCCTGTCCACCCTCGAAGAGGGCGTGGATGTCCGTGACCTCTACCTCCATGTCTTCCAGCCGATCCTGTACGAAACCGGCCGTCTGTGGCAAACCAACCGCATTTCGGTGGGCCATGAGCACTTCTGCACCGCCACCACGAAAGGCCTGATGGAGCAGCTCCGGCGGTATCGAGAATTGGTGGAGAAAAACGGGAAAACCGTCGTGGCCACCTGCCTGGGCGGCGAGCTGCACGAGATGGGCATCCGGATTGTCACCGACTTCTTCGAGATGAGCGGCTGGAAATCCTATTACCTCGGCCCCAACACCCCGATGGAAGGCATTTTGCAGGCAATTAAACACCAGAAGGCCGACCTGCTGGCGATCTCGGTGACCATGTCGATATACCTCGGCGCGACGCGGGATATCATTCACCTGATCAAAGGCGCCAACGGCCTTCAGATCCCGGTGATGGTCGGCGGGATCGTATTCAATGAGCAGCCGGAGCTGGTGAACCTTGTGGGCGCGGACGTGACCGCTCGCGACGCCGCCGGAGCGGTCGCCGAAGCCGAGGAGCTGGTGTAGCAGATCACCTTTCGAGGAGCAGGTTGATTGCCCCGGATATGCGATTCGGGGATCTCCTCCTGTTCCAGCTCTAACAAGACATGATTTTCAAGCATCCATCTATCCCGGCTTGCTCTTATGCGTTCACCGCAGAGCCGTCCGGCGTTATCCATCGCCGATTGTGATTTATAGTGGTTCTTGCAAGGAATCGGACATACAAAATTCTCTAAATCGCTGTTTATTCTGGATTCCTGCTTCCGCAGGAATGACACGATGGGACATTTCATTCGAGGATTGCTATAAAACCGCCTGTAAACGCACAGCAAACCGGGTCATTGCCCCCTTTTTCGTGAAAAATCCTGTAGACGTTTATCGTGGATTTTGTACCGACCGTAACCAAAAAGCCGGCCCAGGGGCCAGCTTTTTGGAGGTCGGAAAATCGGCGTCGAGGGGTAACGCCGAGGCGAACTTGCGTAGGGATCGCCGTCAAAGGAAACCGTATCGCTGCCAATGCAATCCCGTGGCAAGCAGTGCTTAAGTCAAAAAGTTGGAAGGCTTCCTGCTTCCAGAGGCGCCTCAGTGTCGCTCCATCCTTGGGTGGAAAGCCCGTGCAAGAAAGTATGCTGTGTTAACCGTGCAGGATGCAGTACTGGAAACCGTGCCTGAAGATCGTCCTGTGAACCGTGCCGGGAATCGTGCTGAATCTGTGCGCGTAGACCGTGCCGCAAGCAGTGCCGAAAAAAGTGCTGAAATCGTGCAAGTCAACCGTGCCGAAGCAGTGCTGGTAAGTCGTGCAGGAACCGTGCTGGTAACCGTGCCGGTCGCTCGTGCGTGTAACCGGACTAAAAGATGAAAGCGGCGCAACTCGTGCTGGACGGGATCGTTCAAGGAAACCGTGCAATGTCGTAAGATCCTCGTCCCTGAAACCGTGCCGGCAGCGTGTGCCTTTCGTTCCGTCAACGCTTCAAGGAAGCCTTCCAAACTAGTCAAAGATCATCGCAAGCTCTGCACTGTACTTCTGCAAGGGGTATGCCAAGGCAAATCCAGAGAGACAAGAAGGAGAGAAAAGCGGGTGTAACTATTAAAAATCATTGATTTGCGCTTGAGACGAAGATTCTGGAATTGCTCAACCATCAGAGAGGCTCTATGCATCAATGTTGGACAATGTGCACATTTTGCATCACACACTGTATGCTGTGCACGACGCTTTACGTTATTCAGAAGCGAATTCTGAGCGAGAAGCCCGGTGTGAAGCCAACCGGGGTCTCAATGATGGTCGGCTCGAGATCCGGGCCGGGCGCTGGCGGCGGCCAGATGAAGGCGTCCAAAACCCCAACCGTCCAAAGTACGCCCAATGCGAGCCCGAAGGAATTTCTTATCTTCCAGGCATCACGGTAATCCTGGTAGATTCCCGGCAGGGCGACTGGATCGGTCCCGGTCTCGTAGTCATCCTTCAACCGCAGCACTTCGGTCTGGCTGTAGCCAAATCCCACGGCTGTCAGGCCGGTCAGGCTGATCAGCGTCCATCCGCGCCCGGTGTGCCCTTTGTGCAGTTGTCCCAGGCCGGGCAGCATAAGGCTGCGGATGCCGCCCTCGACGCGTAGCCGGTACGATCTCGCTTCAGCGTCGGACGACCTGAACCGTTGCCGGCCCATCGCCTCGAATTCCTGTTTCGCCTGGTTGAACACGCCCAGAATTTTCGGGGAGGTCAGGGTGGGGTCCATCCGCAGTCGCGGGTTGAGCTGCAGTGCGGCGATAAACTGTTGTTTGCCGGCCAGACGGTCGTCGCGAGCAATGGAAATGTAGGCGAGGTAGCGGTGCAACTCGGCGCGGTCCACCGGTTGCAGTTCGCCCGTACGATTCACGTAGCGAAGAGCGACAAGCTCCGCTTCATCCAAAAGGCCCTGGTTGTACAATCGTTTGACTTCATTGAGCGGGTCGGTCTGTGCATCCTGTGCATGGATCAGTGAGACTGATAAAAGCACACCAAGGACGACTGCCAGCCAACCACGCATCATCCGTACCTGTACTTGATCCCTTTGCCACCGACCGGATAGAACCAGTTGACATATTCCGGCGACGTCACATGGCAGGTGCCGCACTCCACGCAATTCTCATGGTTGACGATACACTCGCCGGAGTTCGGATCCTCTTCATAGACTTTCGCCGGACAGACGTAGGTGATGGGACGCGGGTGGCGTGGATCGGCCTTGTATTTCTCCTGGTCCACGCTGATATGGCTCTTCTTGTCCCAACTGTATTGGTTCAGGCCCAGTTTATCCTCAATCGTCGTCGGGTTCTCTTTGCTCATCGCAATACCCTCCCGGCTTTGAACATGTCCACCGCCATCCGCCAGTACCCGATCTCCTCCTTCACGCGCTTCAGGATCCCGTCCTCGACCTCCTGCTTCGGGGTCTCGTCGATGGTGAAGTAGTCCTGAATTACTTCCGTCACGAACGTCGGATACTCTTTAAGGTAATGCGGGAACTTGTTGAAGAAGTCCGGCATCTTGCGGAACTTGTGCATGTCCTTCAGGATGAAGCAGTCTTCCAGCTTGTCTTTGTAGTGGGCGATGGCTTCGACGGTGTTGATCTCGTGGCCGTGTTCTTTGGCCTCGATCAAGGTTTCAGCGGCCAGTATCCCGCTGCCCATGGCCAGGTTGGTGCCTTCATGGTAGAAACTGGCGTTGATCAGCCCGGCGGTGTCGCCCACCAGCATCAACCCCGGCATGGCGAAATGCGGCAGGTGGTTGTACCCGTAATCGGGAATCATGTGCGCCAGGTACTCCACCGATTCGCCGCCCTCGATCAGTTTCCGGATTGTGGGGTGATTCTTGAAGCCTTCCAGGAAATCGTTCAGGGTTTTCTTTGAGTCGATCAGTTCCTTGATGGTAAGGCCCAGCCCGATGGATACGGTGTCCTCGTTGCTGTAGATGAAGCCCATGCCGAAGCGTCCCTTGACCACGTCGCCGAAGTACTCCATGGCCACGCCTTCCGCCTCTTCCAGCAGGAAACGATCTTCGATCTTTTCCTTCGGCATGCTGAAGACTTCCTTGACGTTGGCGATCATATGGGTCTGCGGCAGGATCGGCCCCATCAGTCCGGCCTGACGTGCGAGAAACGCCTGCACGCCTTCGGCGGAAATGACGATTTTCGCGCGAATTTCATCGCCGCCCGGCTCGGTCTTGACACCGACCACGCGATCATCTTCCATCACCAGCTCGCTGACCATCATCTCGGGGATGACGTTGACGCCCAGCTTTTCCGCTTCGCCGGCGAACCACTGGTCGAACCGGCCGCGCAGGGCAGTCATGGTATGATTGTAGGGTTTGTCCCGCCACGGCGCCACCTTGACATCCAGCGACACCTCCGAATCCTCGGACAGCACACCGAACCGCCGGCGTGTAACCGCACGCTCCAGCGGTGCATCGGCCCAGGAGTCGGGCAGCAGCTTGATCAACTGGTGGGTGAACAGGATGCCGCCGTAGACGTTCTTGGATCCAGGATACTCGCCCCGTTCCAGGACCATGATCTCGTCGAAGCCGGCCTGCGCCAGACGAATGGCGGCCGCGATCCCCGCGGGACCGGCGCCGATTATGACAACTTCAAATTCTTCATCCATGAAACTCGCCTCACCTCTGTATCGCTACCGAAATGACAGTTGTTCTCATGTACCTGAGGGGCATTGGGATGGAACGGCTTTGCATCGAAGAAACGTCATTTCCCGCAAGCAACCCGTATCGCTGGAGTCGGAGGATTTTAATGTACACCAGAAGCCGTCTGCTTTCAAGCAGACCGGAGCGAGAAACACCTCGGAACTGTTTATCGACCCACTTCACGGGAACGCCAGCCAGCTATTCTCTTGCTTTTTCACGAAATCTGGTTGCAAACATCTGCTGGGAGCAGTATTATGAGGTGAACCTCACAATTTTTTAAGACCCAGGAACACGGTTTTTCGAGAGCAGACGGCGCCCAAGGTTTACACCCGCCTGGCTGTTGTGCAAGAACGGTTTTTCAACACGGAGATACTGCACATGAAGACCGGCAGATTTGGTTTTCCCCCGTCCTGTCTGGGTGTTTTCCTGACAACCATCCTTGTCGTGTCGCTGGTTCTACCCGGCTTCCTTACGGCCTCTGCGGCCTCCAACCCGGACTACGCGACTCGCGAGGAAGCTACACGCTTCTATCAACACCTCTCACCACTTCCCGGCGCACAGTACCTGCACCGTGAGAACAATATCATCATCCGCCAGGGCGACCCCATCGACAAGTCGAGCTTCCATAACGAATCCATTCTGGTACAGGGTTCTGCAAGTGGTCTCCATCCTGGCAGCTTGCACCTGACATCGGATGACAAGACCCTGGTCTTTGCCCCTTACCAGCCTTTCACACCTTCCGAGACGGTGGAGGTAGCCATTCGGAACGGGATTCACACCATTGACGGTCTCCGTCTGGAACCAATCACCTACACTTTTTCCGTGTCCCACAATCGGGAACAGATTTCGTTTGACTCACGTTCTGGTGAACATCTGGTTGAGCTGCTCCCCCAAGAGCCAGTCGAGATGGAGCGTGCTGCCGGCGGGTTGAATGAACTAGACGAGTACGATTTACCTCCAGACTTCCCGGAGGTTACGATAGTATCCTCCAACAACCCCGACCCGGGCCTGTTGCTGATCTGCCGCAAGGGGCTGGCAAATGACGGCCGGATGTACCTGATGGGGCTGACCAACGAGGGCGAAGTAGAATTCTACCTGACGCAGGAGGATGGCGCCGACTGCTTTGACATACAGCCCAGCGGTGACCTGAGTTGGTTTCATCCGCCCAGCTCCAGTTTCCATGTGATGGATACAACCTATACCATCAGAGACACCTGGCAGTGCGGCAATGGGTATACGGCGGATCTGCACGAGTTTCGTCATCTGCCGAATGGACATTCCTTCCTGATGGCGTATGATCCCCAAGTCGTCGACATGAGCGAAATTGTTCCGGGTGGACAGGAAAATGCCATTGTGATCGGCCTGGTGCTGCAGGAGCTCGATCCGGAACACGAGGTCATCTTCCAATGGCGTAGCTGGGACCATTTCGAGATCACCGACGCCGCCGACTGGCTCAGCCTGCTGGGCGGCAACATTGACTATGTGCATGGCAACGCCATCGAAGTCGAAACGGACGGCTCCCTGCTACTCAGCTCTCGACATCTGGAAGAGATCACAAAGATAGACGGCGAAACGGGCGAAATCATCTGGCGGTTGGGCGGCGACAACAACCAGTTTACTTTCATGCAGGATCCCTACCAGTTCTCCTGCCAGCATGACATCAGACGTCTCCCCAATGGCAACATCACGCTGTTCGATAACGGTAATTACCACAATCCTCATACCACTCGTGCGCTGGAATACGAACTCGACGAAGACAACATGGTGGCGGAACTGGTCTGGAGTTACACTGATCCCACCGGCTTACTATCCAGTGCGATGGGATCCATGCAACGACTTCCGAACGGCAACACTCTGATTGGCTGGGGAATGCGGGACGACCCCAATGGTACGCCTGAGTGGGTAGAGATAAACTCTCAGGGCGATGTGGCATTTCAAGTCGCCTTCCAGAATACGGAATTTCCCTATCGGAGCCGTCGAGCCGCCTGGCAGGGCGAGGCCGTCATCCCGAATATCGTCGCCAGCAGTACAAATGATGGCGACATTCATCTCGCGTTTGGGCTGTTCGGGCGTGAGGATGTGGAAAACTATCACATCTTTCAGGGTACAGCGCCTGGTACGATACCCATGCTGGATTCTACAACGGTCACATCCATGGTCGTTTCACAAGAAGATTATAATCCGGGCGATACGCTACTCTTTGGTGTCCGAGCACGATTGACGGATGGTTCGCTTACGGAGATGTCTGAAATAGAAGCGTACATTCTGCCGGTTCAGTTCACGTTGATTCAACCCCTTAATCGGGCTGTACTTGAAACCAGCTTTGCTGTACTGCGCTGGTATCGGGATCCGCTTGTCCCGCACTTTGTCAATCCGACACATTATGTTGATTTCAGCACGGACTCTCTCTTCAACACGTATCAGACAATCACGACGCAAGACACGTTTTATGTCTTATCCGAGATCGAAGACGTGTTGGGGGCCAGTTCCGGCCTGGATGAGCTTCCGGACAATACCACCCTTTATTGGCGTGTGCACCGCGTGAACTGGCAGGGCACGGTTTTTTGGGCCATACCCGGCCCTCAGGGCTGGTCTTTCACGATTTCGATTCCCGAGCCGCCGTCGCCGTTCGAGCTGCTGGCCCCTCCGAATCGCAGCGTCTTGAACCGGCTGGAAACCACGCTGCATTGGTCAGCCAGTGTCGACCCGGACCCGGGCGACAGCATTACCTACAGCATTAAACTGTCCACCGACAGCACTTTCACTGATGATGAGCTGGTTCAGCTCTTGCATACGGAACGCTCTGAACAAACCATTTCAGAGCTGAACGATGACACGACATACTGGTGGACTGTACATGCAAGCGATACCAATACCGATGGTACCGCAGCGTCCGACACGTTCTCCTTCTCAATCGCAATACCTCAACTGCCTGAGCTGTTTGAGCTGATCGCGCCGCTGAACCAAGACACACTGACGCTCGGCAAAGGGGATTCCCTTGAATTTGTCTGGTTTTCATCATGGGATCCGGACCCTGATCAAAGGCCGACGTACAATCTGGATGTAGTGGCCTCCATTGAAGAAACGGAGTATCGTTATTGGATCGATGGTTTGCAGGATACAGCGCTGGTGGTCCTGTTGCTGGACTCGCTCGACGCCATCCCGTCCGAAGATCCCTGGTCGGCAAGATGGCGGGTCTGGGCGATTTCGGAGGGCGACACCGTCCAGTGCCGGAACGAGTTTCTGTTCGTTGTGGAACCGGTCAGCGCCGCCGCAGAACGGGCTCAGGAACTGCCCGTAGTGTTTTCCGTGGGCGAATGCTATCCGAACCCGTTTAACTCAACAGCGATGGTACAGATCGGATTGCCCCGGGGCAGCCGGCTCGAAGTGCGTGTTCTGAATGTGCTCGGAAGAGAAGTCTCACGGTTAGCGCAAGGACGGTTCCCCGGAGGCTACCATACGTTACACTTCAACGCCGCGATGCTGCCCAGCGGCGTCTACTTCGTCCAGGTAAGCGTCCCGGCAGAACTCAACGAGATCCGTAAAATCACCCTCGTCAAATAACTGACGAGGGCTGAAGCTATGGGTAAGGCTCGCAAGAAGTGTCCCGTGGCGTCATTTACAGCGTAGCCCGGACCGCCCCCGGTCCGGGAAATCGTTGAACTAAGCGCCTGTACATCTTCGAGGCGGTTCAGGGTCTTGCTACCGAATCGCCTGCTCGCTTTCCGGATCAAAGAAATGGGGGCGAGCCGGATCAATGTGCAGGGTAACCGGTTTGCCGATTTCATATGCCGCATCGGGCTTGACACTGGCAACGAAGGGTGTGTCGCCGTCGATCAGGTGCAGGTGGGTCTGGCTCCCCATGGGCTCGGCCAGGTCCACGGTGGCTGTCAAGGTCCCGTCCGTATCCTCGCCCTCCCAGTTCAGGTCTTCCGGGCGCACACCGAGAATCACCTTGCCCGCGGGAATATCGACTGGACACTGGTCCAGTGGGAGGGTCAACTGCCCGCCGGTGAAGGTTTTCGCGCTCACGGTTCCGGTGGCGAAATTCATGGTCGGCGACCCGATAAAGCCCGCCACGAATTTGTTGACCGGCTTATTGTAGATACCCAGGGGTGAATCCACCTGCTGGATCAATCCGTCCTTCATCACCACGATCTTGGTGCCCATGGTCATCGCTTCGACCTGGTCGTGGGTGACATAGACCATCGTGGTCTCCAGCTTCTGGTGCAGCTTGGCGATCTCGGCGCGCATCTGGTTGCGGAGCTTGGCGTCGAGGTTGGAGAGGGGCTCGTCGAACAGGAACACCTTCGGCTTGCGGACGATCGCCCGGCCCAGCGCCACACGCTGCCGTTGCCCGCCGGACAACGCTTTCGGTTTCCTGTCCAGATACGGAGTCAGCTCGAGGATTTCACCGGCTTCGTTCACCCGCTGGTCGATCTCTTCCCTGGGGAACTTTCGGAGCTTGAGACCGAACGCCATGTTGGTGCGCACGTCCATGTGAGGATAAAGCGCATAGTTCTGGAACACCATAGCGATGTCACGGTCTTTCGGGGCGACGTCATTGACGACCCGGCCGTCAATGGAAATCGTACCGCTGCTGATCTCTTCCAACCCGGCGATCATGCGCAGGGTGGTCGATTTGCCGCACCCCGACGGCCCCACCAGCACCACGAACTCCTTGTCTTTAATGTGGATGCTGTTGTCCGTCACAGCGTGGACATTGCCCGGATAGATCTTGTTGACCTTGTCCAGAATCACTTCCGCCATCACTTCCTCCCCGCGCGCGCAATTACCTCTCAAATACTGTCGATCTTAAGATACGCTGTTGTGATCACCTATGCCACAAACCGAAGTATAACTTGCAACCTGATCGGTCGGCAACTACTTCTCGCCCTCACCCGTGTCGTGCGGCAGGCTGCTGTAGGTGGACCGGATGTATGCGAACGGCGTCGCATACAGGAAGTTCGAGATCCGGGACAAGTAGATATCCGAGTATTGCTCCAACTGCCGTGCGTATTGGGATTTATCATTCCCCGACCGCATCAGCAGTCCCCAGCGGGGGTGCATCAGCCGGGAGGCTTCCTGCGCCAACGGGGCGATGGTGTCGTCCAAGGCTTTCAGTTCCGCCCACAAAGCATCTTTCTTCGTACGCAGCTCATCGAGGGACATCCCGCCATCGTCGCCATAGTTTTCACGGTGCCTGGCCTGGAACAGCCGAAGCTGATTGAGCTGCTTTTCCAGAGCCGCTTTCTGTTTCATGGCGCGGCCCAGGTGCGCCTGTTTGTCACGGAAGCTCTCCAGCGCGGCCAATTCCTCCTCGAGTTCTCTCACCACCAGTCCGGTCCGCCACCGCATGACATTCTTGGTGACATGGACATCGGCGAACAGGTGATCGCCCATGTACAGCAGCTCCTCGCCCGAGCACCCCAGCGACTCCTCCACCAGCGATGCACAGGCGCCCACGTAGCATTTGCCAGTCTCCAGCGGCCCGCGAGCGGGTTTAAGGTGCCCCTCCTCGTTGATGATTTCAAAGGCCGGCTCGCGTCGCTCGAAAAAGGTCGGCTTACGCGCTGCAACGATCACAATATCAAACAGGTCGCGCCAGGTCTTGCCGTGCGGCAGGAACGGGTCCGCGATCAGGGTCAGGATCTTCGAGGTGTAGTACCATTCCGAATTGGTGATGAGCAGCAGTTTCTTGCCAGCGCTGCGTTGATCCAGCAGGGCGATGGGCATGTCCGGATCGCGCACGATAAACCGTTCCGGATCGGCCAGGATTTCCGCCTTCAGTTTGCCCTCCATGTGGGCCTCGTCGATGCTGCGGTGCACCACATGCGCCAGGTCGGCGTACCCCATCCCTTCCGGCAGTTCGCCGCCGTCCATCTTGTCGACAAGCTGCGCGTACATACACCCTTCCGACATGGAAAACAGGGTGTTCAGGAAACGGAACCGTTCATCTCCCAGATCCGCCGACACCCGGGCGTAGGTTTGTCGCAGCTCCTCGAACGCCAGCTCACGAGTGCCGTGAGCGGCCTGCTTGACGAAGTTAAACCGGTTCGTCTTCAGGAGATTGCCCAGTTCAACATCAATCGTCAGGCCGCGCATAATCAGATTCGGATCGAATTCCAGGTCTTCCACCGGCAGGTCCTGCTCCAGCAGTTTCAGTTTCATATGATCAAATGCAGCGCGTTCCCACTCCTCGGTATTGTAATGGACCAGAGTGTAGTCCATATCGTAGCCGATCGCGCGGATGCTGTTCAGGTTCAGCGTCCGGTTGCAGTAAATCCCGCGCTCCGGCGGCACGTTGATGTTCTGGGCGCTCTGGTTCGTAATCATACAACTACTTTCTGTGCTTGAACTTCTCTTCAGGAGTCGGCGCGGTTGCGGTATAACGTCGGCTCGACCACCTGCGCCATGCGAGCCAGGTCCAGCTCGTGTTCCAGGAAGGTCGGCAGACGGTCCAGCCAGGGCTTCGGATCGGTCAGCATGGCGTTGAAATCCATCTCCAGCCACTCCATGTGCGGCTGCTCGTCGAGCCAACCCTTCACATGACTGAGATGCTTGGTAAACATGGCCGCCATGGTAGCGTCGTCCACATCACGCGTCTTGCCCAACCGCTCCAGCATTTTCTGTTCGGAGGCGAGGATTTCCTCCAGCCGGCGCTTCATGAAGAGGATCTTGTAGCGATACCCCGCCGGCAGATCCAGCAGGAGCATGGATACCATTTTGAAGGCCTTGCCCTGCGCCTGCGGCAGCCAGGACGCGTCGGTCTTGACCTGCTTCACCTTCTCCAGCTCGTAATAGCCACGGGGGTTGTCGATATCGGCCTCCCGTTCCCCGTCGGTCAGAATGGAAACCCCGCCGGCTTCCAGCATCCTCATCATCATGGAGGTGCCACTGCGTGGGAGTCCGGAAACGATCGTGATCGGTGCGTCCTGCATGGGCTGTCCTGAGTCTGGTGTTGTCGTTTTGGAATATAGGTCTGCTACGCGGAGGGATAAAGGGGATGGACCGCCTCACATGGGAGGCGAACCCGTCTATTTCACGAGTAGTCATTTGCTTTCAGTGTAACCAGTGATATATAGTTGCGTTGAGCTGTTTTCGGTCTGAAATGATGTGACCTCTGTTTGTCGCTGTCAGATACAACCCGCTGCCGGGGTTGTCAAAGAGGGCGACACTGTCTGTCTCCCAAGGTGCGCGCCAAACGGTCGGCGCGTACCTTGGGCTATGGCAGAGAACCACTGCCGTGGTTCGGTCGTGAAATATGCGGGTTAATAGGATCTCATTCCAGCGAAGGCTGGAACCGGAACGAAGTGTAGCTTGCGGTGTCCCGTAGTTTGGGACAGCCGTGAATCCAGTCATGTTAATATGCTACAACATGTTAGCTATGAAAACCGAAAGAGGAATGCTGCTCTGGTGCTGAATTGCTAACATTATATTTTCTTGCACCTTGCCTGGATTCCAGCCTTCGCTGGAATGAGAGCGGTTTTTATTGTGATACAGTCTGGAAGGCTGGAATGAGAGACATTAGAATTCTGCAACAGCCTGTACCGTGGTTCGGTTATGGAATAATCGGGCGCAAGAACAAGGAGGCAAACGACATCGCAAAACATTCTCTACTTGAGGATCATCAATAGTTTTAGTCCCTGTTAAAATTCCATACACTTGGCGCTTCACACCGCCGGCGCATTGGCATTCGCGATGAATTGCATTTCCTGGTGGCGCGCTAAAACCCTGTTAATTAATCATATGTCGAATTTCATTATTGCCATTACCAGCCTTAAGCTGAGAAAGAGAGCCGCTTTCTCGCCATTCTGTATTTTGTTAGCATTCTGTTTGCATTGTATACCGCATAGTCGCTAAACTTAAAAATCCAAATCTTTGGATCGGGAAGAGCCTTTGCAGTTTGTCACTTTTTTCACAAAGGGTTTCACAATCCCATGGGATCAGGAGGGATCATGCGTTTCGGTTTGATCATTTTTTTCGGTCTGCTCCTCGCGTTCGCCATGATTGGCTGCGAGGGGGAGGAAGGCCCACAAGGCCCGGCGGGACCTCCGGGGGACGATGCGACCGTTTCCCCGTACACCTATCTGGGCAACGGCGGTGAAGACTGTATGCACTGCCACGCAACCACTGTGTCGTCCTGGCATGGCACCAACCACTATAACGCTTACACGGACCTGGAAGCGGCAGACCAGGACAACCCGTATTGCGTAAAGTGCCACACCACCGGCTGGGATAGCGAGGTCGCTTACGGCGATACCACCATCACCACTTACGGCCCGGACACGACCGGTTTCGACGACTACTTCGGCAAGGACACGGAAGAAGCGGCCATGCGTCGCGCGGCCCTCGCCGGCGTGCAGTGTGAAGCCTGTCACGGTCCGATGGGTCCGGAATTCAACGCTCACAAACCGGAGATGAGTTTCGCCACGCGTAGCGAAGATGGCGAATCCCTGTCCTTGTGCGCGCCGTGCCACAACGGCCAGCTTGAAGAATGGACGGAATCCGGTCATGGCGCCCCGGTCGATGGCGACCACGATGCGTTCAACGAAGAGCATTATGCGCACATTTCGTCGTGCAACGGCTGCCATACCTCGGAAGGCTTCATCCGCGACAACGATCCGGCGTTCGCCAACTATGAGTTCGGCGAAGACGTGAGCTTCATCGGGTGTGTCACCTGTCACGACCCGCATGCCGGAACCAACGAACACCAGGTCCGTACCACTGGGATGGTCGAAGTTGAGTACCATCCGGGGTATGAAGACGGCGATCCGGAAGTGGCCTCGATGAGCGGGTACGGCGCGGCCCAGGTGTGCGCTCAGTGCCACCACGGCCGTCGCGACACCGACAATGTGGAAAGCCAGATCCTGAACGGCTATGCACACTTCGGTCCGCACAGCTCGCCGCAGATGGACATGTTCCTCGGCGCCGGCTCGTATGAGCTGCCCGATTCCACCGGTTATTCAACCTACGAGAGCAGCCACGCTCACCAGAATGTTGAAGATGCCTGCGTGGAGTGTCACATGGTGCGGGAAGAGATCGTTCACGGTGAACTGCAGGATCACTCGTTCCACACGTTCCAGCCGACTGCCGGCAACTGCGAACCCTGCCATACTGTGGAAGATTTTGACGTCAACGGTGTCCAGACGGACGTCATGGCCAAGATGGACGATCTGGCCGTTTTGCTGGGCTACACCGACACAGCTGATTTCGACGCCAACTTTAACAGCCAGGCGGATGGTGTGACTGTGGCCGAACGGCAGGCGGCTTACGCGCTGGTGTTCGTGATGAGCGACGGCAGCTACGGTGTCCACAATCCGCATTACACGATGGATCTGCTGGACAACGCCATTGATTATCTGACATTACTGCCTTAGCACAACAACCTTTTTGAACCGGCAGGGATCACCGGTTCAGCAAGCTGCACCTTCAACCCACCGCTTCGGCGGTGGGTTTTTTGTCCGCCGGCGAATTGGACGGATGATTATTCTGGATAATTGGTCCTTTTAACCAGCCAAAATTGGTGCTATGTTGTGCGTGGAAGGAAGATGGTTGTTCTTCATTCTGAACAATACGTTTGGTCCGATGCTACAGCGTCGAGGACCACCAGTCGTGTCAGGTCGTTAGCCCGGATATAGTAATTCTCGAATGAAATGTCCCATGATGTCATTCCTGCGAAAGTAGAAATCCAGAATAAACAAGTACTTAAGAATCTTACCATGTTCCATTCTTTGCAAGAACCACTCTAGTTCACGAACGAACCACGGCAGTGGTTCTCTGCCATAATAGCCCAAGGTACGCGCCGTCCGTGTGGCGCGCACCTTACCAGTCGTGTCAGGTCGTGAAGCGCGTCTGTTTGCACTGGAGACCTGACACAGCTGAGACCGGCGGAGCGCCGGTTCTACATGCAGGAGTAACCATGTTTCTGATGCAGGTGGACAAACAGGCCGACAGACCGGCTTACCAGCAAATTATTGACGAAGTGACCTCACGGGTGGAAGCGGGCCGCCTTCAGGCCGGAACCGCGCTTCCCTCGTCGCGCACCCTGGCGAAGAAGCTCGGCGTTCACCGTTCCACCGTGTTCCGCGCCTACCAGGAGCTGCTGGCGCTGGGGTACATCGAGAGCCGTCCGGGATCGTATACCACCATCCGCGACCGCGCAAAGCTGGTAGCGGGAGACCGGAAGCACAACGGCGGCCTGATTGATTGGGACGAGCACGCTACTACGGGCGCAAACACCGTCCACACTATTTACACCGAGACCACGCCGGACCCGGAGCCGGTGGGCGGCGACGATGTCATCGCGCTATCGCGCCTGTCGCCCGATCCGCGCCTGTTCCCTGTGGACATGTTCCGTAAGTGCCTCAACCGGGCGATGGTCAACCAGGGTGAGAAGCTGCTGCTCTACGGAGACCGGCAGGGCTGGCCGCCGCTACGCGAGTTCATCGCCGACCGGATGAGCCTGCACGGAACCACGGTGGAGCCCGACGAGGTGTTCATCACCAACGGTTCCCAGCAGGCGCTCGATCTCCTCTTCAAGCTGATGATCAAGCCGGGCGCGGGAGTGGTCGTGGAGGCGCCCACCTATGCGCATGTCATCCCCTTGATGCGGATGTACGAAGCGGAGTTGCAACCGATTCCCATGACGCCGTCCGGGATGGATATGGAGCGTCTGGAGGAACACCTCGAAACGAACAAGCCGGCGTTCATCTACACCATCCCCAACTTCCAGAATCCGACCGGAATCACGACGACTCAGCCTGTGCGTGAACGCATGTTGAAGCTGGCCGAGCGCTACCGCATCCCATTGATCGAGGATGGTTTCGACGAGGAGATGAAGTACTTCGGCAAGACGGTGCTGCCGATCAAGTCCATGGACCGCCACCAGGTGGTCCTCTACCTGGGCACCTTTTCGAAGGTGCTCTTCCCAGGCGTGAGGATCGGCTGGATCATCGCCGACCGGGAGTGCATCCAGCGGTTGGTGGCAATCCGGCGCTACTCGGACCTGTCCGGAATCAGCGCCATACAGGCCGGGATCGAGGACTTCTGCCGCCACGGCTACTACGACTTGCACATCAAGAAAATGCACCGGGCGTTTCGCAAACGGATGCAGACGGCGCTGGACTCGATGCAGCGCTACATGCCGGAAGGAGTCACCTGGACCGAGCCCGATGGCGGCTACCTGATCTGGGTGGGATTGTCGAAAGCGTACGGCGATGAACGCGCTTTCGTGAAACACCTGATGGATCACGGGGTGGCGGTATCGCCCGGCGAGCATCACTACTTCAGCCAGCCCAGCCGGAAACACTTCCGCATCTCCATCGCCTACCTCGACGAAGAGCAGATCGAGGAGGGGGTACGGCGGTTGGCGAAGGCGCTGGAGACGCTGTCATGACTACGAAATCAGTCGTGTCAGGTCGTGAAGTGCAGGGACGGTGACATGGGGATCAGGAAAAAGTGACCGGCGAGGGTGCCGGTCCTACACAAATACGATGCATGGCCCGATTCAGGGAGTACGTCTTCTCCAAGGCGTTCACTTTCCCAACGTCGAGCAGGTCGTTGACACCGTCGAACGCGGAACGAAGAATCCGGGCAACCGTTTACAGCAGATGGATGTCTACCGGTTGCTCTGTGCGTTTGCTTGATCTTTTTCATTTGGTTACGTTCTCAGCATCAGTCAACGAACGCGGGGAAGCGACATGCAGGTGATGGTGGGCGGCAAAGGGCGTAGCGGAACCACGTGGGTGGCGGAAATCCTCAACTACAACAACACCTTCGAATACCTGTTTGAGCCGCTGCATCCCGATAAAAACCCCACGCTCGCCGCCTTCGACTGGAAGCAGTATGTTCCCCCGGAGGACGACGACCTGGAGAAGCGCCGCGCCATGCAACGCATTCTCGCCGGCCCCATCGATTCCGAGTTTGTCAACCAGTTCAACAATCAACCGGACACCCACCATCGCCTGGTCAAGGTGATTCGCATCAACCTGATGGCCAAGTGGCTGGCGAACAACTTTCCCGACCTGAAGTTGATCTTCATCGTGCGGCATCCCCTGGCGGTCGCCCTCTCCCTCACCCGCAACCAGTGGCCCAGCGACTGGAACCTCATTCTCCGCCAGGAGAACCTGGTGGACCAGTACCTGAAACCCTTCCTGCCCTTCATGGACGAGAACCAGCCCCTGGTCACACAGCACCTGATCTCCTGGTGCATCGAGCACTACGTTCTCTTTCACCAGCTGGACCCCGACGATGCCCTGTTTGTCCACTACGAGGACTTGTGCCTCCAGCCGGAAACCGAGCTGGACCGCATGTTCTCCTGCATCGGCCTGACCTGGGACCGGTCGGTGCTGGAGAAAATCCGCAAGCCCTCCGAACTGGCCAACGACCGGAGCGCCGTCACCCGCGGCAAAGACCCGGTGCGTGACTGGCAAAAGGAGTTCGCGCCGGAAAGCCTCGACGCCGCCCTGCACCTGCTGACGCTGTTCAGCCTGGACGAGATCTACACCACCGATCCCCTGCCTAAAAAACGGGTGTGGGACTCCACCTTTATGAAGACGTGAGGCCTTTCCCCGCTGAAACCCGGGCGTGAGTAGGCCTACACGGAGTTCATCGAGACGCTGGGAAAAAATGGTACAGTTACCTTTTCGGATATAAGGTCGATGATATCAACCGATAGCGAAAATTGAAAAGGTAACAGTCCCCTTTTTCCAGCAGTGGAACGAGTGCGTGGCCTGCACGGAGAATCCCGGCGACCATTTCGTCTACCGGAACGGGAAACTGGAAGGAGATCGGTTTGGTCTGGTGAAGTAGGATAGGATGGGCATGTCAATAAGAAAATGGGACTGCTACACTGACCCCGGGCTATAACATGGAACCACTAACGCGGTTCAGCCTTTTGGGAAACAGCAGAAAGAATGTCTGTCGATCGTGCGGTTTAAAAAGGCAACAGTTCCCTTTTCCCCAGTTCCTCTTCTTATATCTTTTCCTTTTTTCAATTCTTCTATAGTAATTCTGCTATGTAAACAGTCAAGGGTGTAAAGAGCCTGTGCATCGTC
>CAZYOC010000076.1:0-6862 GCA_964648415.1 uncultured bacterium
CCGGTCAGGTACTCGATTTTCCAGGAATCCGCTTTACGCAGCAGGGATTCGTCTTCATCGGCGGACACCAGCAACGCCACGCGCTTGGTGCGTTTCGGGCCTTCGCCCCAGCGATCGGTGACAAACAGAAGCGTATCCGCCGTGCCGGGTTTGAAGGAAATCGACTCGTCCCGTGCGGGATCGGGCAGAGGTACAGTCGCACGGCCGCCCAGGTCGCTGTTGAGCAGGACGATGTCGTGCTCGACGATGATGGCGTACTCTTCGCCCTCGCTGTCAGCGGCGATGTCTGTCGCGCCGTTGGTGTACGTATCGGTTTCGATAGGACGCTCGATCAGATCCGCCGCCGCTGTCAGCTCGATCTCGCTGGCCGGCTGACCGGAGCTGGGATCGAGACGGTAGATGCCGTATTCCGCCTCAAACACGATGACGCCGTTCTCGCTGATGCGCGCCGTCCGTACGCCCAGCGTCTTGTCGGTGAAGTTGGTCAGCCGGGTCCGTCCGGTCCCGTCCGCGTTCATCTTCCAGATGTTGAACGCATTGGTCTCGTCATCCTCGCCCCGGAAGTAAATCGTCTGCCCGTCCGGGTCCCACATGGGCTCGGTGTCGTAGCCCATGTGCGTGGTGAGCTGTACCGGATCCTGACCGGGTGTCCAGATCCAGATGTCGGATTGCAGAGTGCCGCGGTAGCCTCTCCGCCCGAACCTGTTGTCGCCGATGGCCAGCGCGTACCGGCTCCCGTCGGGCGACAACGCCGCCTCCATGGCGAAGAACTCGGTCACCCGCTGGGGCGTACCGCCGGTCATGGGCACGCTGAACACCTGGTCGTCCATGGGGTAATCGTACGGACGACGTGTGGTGAACAGGATGTTCTTCCCGTCCTTCGTGAAGTCCTGGGCGTAGTCGGAGGTGGGCGCGAAGGTCAAGCGCTCCGGTACTCTGCCCGCCACCGGCATGATAATATACAGGTCACGTCCGCCGAAACGGTCGGAGGTGAACACGATATGCTTGCCGTCGGGGGAGAAGATCGGGCTGCTGTCATAGGCCGGATTGGCGGTGAGACGCATGGCCTGGCCGCCCTCGACCGATCCGGTCCAGATATCGCCCTGGAAGGAGAAGACGACGGTTTCGCCGTCGGGAGAAATATCCGGGGTCCGTGGGAAAAACACCGGATCGGCGAGCCCCGCGAAGGGCAGGGCGAAAAGAAGGGTGAACATTGTCAGGGCTTGAAGAACTTTCATGGTGGCGCTCCTGCTTGGTTGCGGCTTCTGTGGATCGTTTCACTGATGATCAGGCAACATAGCCTCGCCGTAACCGACACGCAACAGAATGGTAATCATTGCCTGCTCTCTCCGGATTACCTTGTCGAGGGATGACGGGAGACTTGCGCGGGCTCGTGGAAATCCTCACATTTGCAGCGGAACAGTGAAGAACATGATTACAGCAGGCGCGACCGTGGACATCAACAGCATCCGAGAGTGGATCAACACCCGGTTTGAAGAGCATATCGACCCGAAATACGCGGAGGGCATGCAGCGTGCAGTCCCCGGCGCGCAGTCTTTCCGTGGCATCCGGGTCCCTGTGCTGCGCAAGCTGGCGCGCGAGGTGAACAGCACGTACAAACTGGAGCCGGAAGACTGGCAGCGATTCCTGAGCCTGGTGATCCCGTTTCACGACCGCGAGGAGATCGTGCTGGGCGCGTTGGGCCTGGGCAGGGGCGCGGCGGAGCTGGATGATCTGTTCGGGGAACGGGTGGGCGGCTGGGCGCGGGAGCTGGACAACTGGGAGACCACCGACCAGCTCAGCGTCCCCCTGGCCTACTGGGTGATGGACGACTGGAGCCGGCTGGGCTACCTGGAGGCGTGGGCGGTGAACGGCGAGACGGTATGGAAGAAACGCCTGGCCGCCGCCGCCACAGTACAGTTCAACCACGGCGGCCGGGCGCATCCCGACGAAACCTTCAAAGTACTGCGCCACCTGCTGCTGTCCGACGAGAAGATGATCCGCAAGGCGGTCGCCTGGGCCATCCGTGAGGTGAAAGACCCGGGCGCCGTGGTCGCCTTCCTCCAGCCCCACATCCCCGCCCTGCGCAAGGGCTTCCTGACCGAAGCGACGAAGAAACTGCCGGACGATGTGCGCGCTTCATTGCAGAAGTGAACTCCCTTTTTCATCCCTCATCACCGATTTCAATTGTGATCGCAAGAAAAAGTGCTTATTTTAGCTCTGTAAACAGGGCTGACTTTGGAGCTGAAAATGGCTACGATTCGAGTGTCGGAAGATTTCATCAGTATTGGCGAGTTCAAGAAGAACCCGGCGAAAACGATGAAACGGCTGCGGGAACAGGGCCGGCCGATTGTGATCACACAGCACGGCAAGGCGGGCGGGGTGCTTGTCGACCCTGCCGATTACGACAGGCTGACCGAAGAAGACCGGTTTCGCAAATCAATTGAGGCCGGACTGACGGATCTGACCGAGGGCCGGACAGTGTCTCATGAAGAAGTCAAAGCTGAGCTGAAAAAACAATTTGGATAATAATCATGCCGAAATCTGGATTGATCTGGTCGAACAATGCGATGATGAACCTTCGGGAGATTGGCGCAGTCATTGCCGAGGATCGCCCTGGTGTCGCCAAACAGGTGGTTGATGCGATTGTCGAAAAGGTGGAATTGCTAACGACCTTTCCTCAAATGGGAAGAATCGTTCCGGAGATAGAACGCGAAGATGTTCGTGAGCTGTTCCACAAGTCGTATCGAATCGTTTATCGGATTTCAGACCATCAGGTTGTTGTCCTGTCCGTATTTCACTGGTCACGAAGATTGCCGGATCTGAACAATCCGCCTCCTAACATACATTAACTCTACTCATACTCCCCTCGAACCGACCGGTTCATGTTCTCGTGGTGGATGGCGAAGTCCATCTTCGCCGTGTGGCACACCGCGCAGTTGCCGTTGGAGCCGATGGGGTACGGTTCGTTCATGTACTGCATCGGCTGAACTTCGTCGAGCTGCGCTCCATAGGGGTTCTCCGCCGCGGGGTACAGGGCGTGCGGGGAGCCGTGGCAGGCGGCGCACCGGACCTCCGCCATGCCGGTCCGCCGCCGGTAGAGGTCCTCGAACCCGTCCACCCAGTGGTTGAAGCTGTTCACCAGGTCCGGCGCCCCGAAGTCCACGTGGCAGGTCAGGCAGTCGGGCTCCTGCAACCAGGGCTTGCGCGGGTTCACGGCCTCGGGCGACTCGGCGTTCACGGTTTCCAGATGCGCCATCAAACGGCCGGCTGACGGTTTCTCCTTCTCCTGTTTCAGCAGCGCCAGGGCGTGCTCCTGCAATTCGCCGTGACAGTCCACACACTCGAACCCGACCTGGTAATGCACCCCACGCAGGCAGCGGGTCATCCCGTTCTCCTGCGAGGGATGACACAGCACGCAGGCATCGCCGCCGCTTACGTGCATGTAATTGGCGTGCCAGCCGTGGATCGCCGCCGACAGGTTCAGCACGTCCTCGACACCTTCCGCTCCCACCGCCGGGTCGGCGTGGCAGGACTGGCAGATTTTCGGCTTGCCTGCCAGGGCGTCGGCGTACAACGTGGTCCCGCTCAGCCGGTCATGCGCCAGCAGAATGTTGGTGGAGGTCTCGTTGGAGATGCCTGCGCCCTTGTGGGTCCACTCGCCGCCGTGGCAGTTCAGGCAGCCCATCTCGGTGGAGGTGGGCGCGACCACGCCGGTCTCGGCCAGCAGCTCGCCGGTCTCGCTGTCGTGCGCCTGCACGGTGAACAGCGGGTAGGGGTTAAACGTACCGCCGTCCTCATAAGGAACCACCGGGATCATATGCACGATAAAGTGGTTGCGGCCCTCTTCCAGCTCCAGCTCGCCGTTCATGCCTTTGCCCGCCAGCCCCATATTGGGCTCCAGTTCCGTACCGAAGGTCTCCTTCACGAAGGACCAGAACTTGACATGCCTGGCGGGGTTCAGGTTGGTCCGGGGGGCGTTGTATTTCAGGACGACTCCCTCGGTGATGATCTGCGGCGGGTCGCCGCGCTTGATCAGCTGCGCCTCCAGCGTATTCGCCGGCGGCAGGATCACGAAATACGGATCGCTGTCGCTGATGCAGTGCATCCCCAGGTCGTTCCAGGCCAGCAGGACGTAGGTGTCGTTGTCTTTGAATCCGGGGATCTCGCGGGACATTTCGCCGGGGCGGCTGGTAACGGGTTTGGACTGCACGTCTTTGCCGTGGAGATCGCGCACGATATACGCGGCCAGCGCTTCTCGCTCTCCTTTCGTGCCGATGAAGGGCGGCATGAAGCCGCGCACCTTGCCCTGTCCCGCGAGGGAGGCCTGCATACCCATGTAGGTCAGCTTTTCCGTCTTCTCCAGCAGGTCGTTGGGGCCGTCCAGGGTGTGGCAGGCCATGCACTGCATGACCATCAGGTCGCGGCCGATGGTGGCGATCCGGTCGCCCTCGGCCAGCGAATCCGGCGTGGCCCAGCGGGCGCGGGTCCAGACGCCTTTCCGCGCCGCATCCGCCACCTGGTCCGCACGGACACCGTTGGAATACATGTAGCCCTGCACCACGAACGGCTTGCGGGCGATCTCACGGATGTATTCGAAGCCGCCCATCCAGAGCAGCCCGATGACGGCTACGACCAGCGCCAGCGCACGGCCTGCCCGCGCCGAGGTCCTCGTCAGGAACAACAGCCCCGCCAGCAGCAGAATCGGCGTCAGCGTCAGGAACCCGCCGACGTAGGACACGCTTTCCGGGTTCAACTCAAAGGCGGTGATCCGGATCGCTTCCGGCACGGCGAAATAATACCAGATCCCCGTGGGGATCAGGCCGATGAAGGCGGCGATCAGCCATTTCACGCCGATGCGGGAGACGAGACGACGCTGGTTGTCGTCGCGCAGCCACGCTCCTACCACGAAAGCGAACAGGCCGGCCATCAGCACGGAAATGAAGGTGCGGAAGAGCAGCGACGGAAAGAAGGTCGGATTAAAGAACCCGTGCCAGAAGCCGCCGGTCTCCAGCCAGGCGCCCGGGGTCAGCATGAAGGCAAGGATGCCGTTGATAACGAACAGGCTCAGCCACGCCGCCAGGGCGTAGAGGAACGCCATCATCAGCCGGGTTTTCCGCTCCAGCTTGTCGAAGTAGTAGTGGTAGGCCAGCAGGGCGGCGATCTCGACGATGAAGAAGACCCATTCGATGGCCCAACCGAACACGAAAGCGTGGATCAGGGTGGAGGTCCCCGCGGGACTGACCAGGGCGATGGTCCACCAGATCCCGACTCCTGTCACCCCGCCGAACACCATCGTCACCAGCAGGAAGAACCAGTTGTAACGCCGCAGGAAATCGTTCAGCAGCGTATCGTTGGTCAAGTAGGCCTTACGGTCCAGCAGCCAGATGAAGATGCCGCCGCCCACCGCGAGGTGGGAGATGTACACGTGAAAGATGGCGACCACGGCGATCAGGTTGCCGCCGCCGAAACCGAGCAGTTCCCAGGTCGGATAGTTCATTGCGTCGCCCTCCCGGTATCGGTTCGGACCAGCGTTCGGACCAGCCAGACCAGCACTCCCGCCCCGGCGACAAACACGAGCAGGAACAGGATGAGCACCCCGTATTGCGGTTGCAGCTCAAGCGTACCGGGCGTGAACACGTCGCCCAGGTAAGCGAATTTAACCATCATCCGCATCAGGGCCATCACGATCACCGTGGCGACCAGGTGAATCAGGGTCGGCAACACCTTGCCGAGGAAGGCCGGCGCCAGTGCGCCGATGCCCAGCAGAAAGCCCAGCAGCAGCAGGATGGTGGCGACCATGTTGCGGCCCATGAACTGAAGCATGACCTCTTCAGGCAACGCGATCAACTGCCACAGGCCGGTGACGACCTGCACGATGGTGGCGATGGCGAAGACACGCAGTCCGTTGCGGATCTTCGTTTCATCGACCTCCTGTCCACGTTTCCTGCGAATATCCCAGACCAACGCGACAAACAGCCCGCCGACCGCGATGGAGGCGGGGATAAAATGCAGGTATTTCGGCAGGATTGTCGGGTCGGACAGGTGCAGGTAGCTGCCGGTGCGATGCGTGAAGTAAGCGCTCCAGGCTTCCGGTTGCAGCATCAGGGTCATATTGTTGACGAACATGAAGCCGATGTAGAGGAAAATGCCCAGCGCGAGGGCGAGGAACAGCGTCGCCGCGCCGTAGGATCTCGACCCGGAATGGATGTAGAGGCCGTAGTAGGCGAGGATCAGCAAGGGGATGATCCACATCCACCAGCCTGCCATGAGGATGGAGCTGGAGTAGAATAGGTGCCCGTAGACCACCTGGATGCAGAGCAGCGGCACAATGCCGGCGTTGATGCCCAGCGCCAGCGTACCCGGCAGCTTGCGGATCGAGGGGCCGGCGAGGGTGGCCTGCATGTCGGACGCGCGGCCTTTCAGCCGTGACCACAGCAGCAGAAACCCGCCGCCGACCACCACGTTGATCATCAGGATGTGGGCGATGAAGGCGATTTGTTCGAGCACCTCGAAAATCCACCAGGGTGCGGGGATGGGGTCCGGCGCGGGAATGAGGGAGGTTGGATCCACGGCTCGCTCCTTGTGAAAGGTTCGCTGCTGATCTCGTTTTCAGAGGCTTCTCGCGTTCAATATCCCATTATACTGAAAGTCTGGCGCAATAGCACACCTGACCGACATTGCTTCGCAGGCAGGAATCCAGAACACAACGCCCCATCGTGTCATTCCTGCGAAAGCAGGAATCCAGAACATAACGCCCCATCGTGTCATTCCTGCGAAGGCAGGCTGTATCAGAATGCCCCGAGAGTGTCATTCCTGCGAAAGCAGGAATCCAGAACATAACGCCTCATCGTGTCATTCC
>CAZYOC010000076.1:6962-17830 GCA_964648415.1 uncultured bacterium
ATCCAGAACATAACGCCTCATCGTGTCATTCCTGC
The DNA here is from genome assembly GCA_964648415.1 of uncultured bacterium. Lineage (GTDB taxonomy): Bacteria > Electryoneota > Electryoneia > Electryoneales > Electryoneaceae. The sequence goes on from CAZYOC010000076.1 coordinate 6,998, forward strand.
GAAAGCAGGAATCCAGAACATAACGCCTCATCGTGTCATTCCTGCGCTGGCAGGCTGTAATAGAATGCCCCGGGAGTGTCATTCCTGCGAAGGCAGGAATCCAGAACACAACGCCCCATCGTGTCATTCCTGCGAAAGCAGGCTGTAATAGAATGCCTCGGGAGTGTCATTCCTGCGAAAGCAGGAATCCAGAACATAACGCCCCATCGTGTCACTCCTGCGCAGGCAGGCTGTATCAGAATGCCCAGGGAGTGTCATTCCTGCGAAAGCAGGAATCCAGGCATGTGTCAAGAATATAACATGTTAGTGCTTTTAAACCAGAATTGGATCCAGCGTTTGTTATTCATAGCTAACATTCCGTAGTATAGCAACTTCTCTGGATTCCCGCTTTCGCGGGAATGACACTCGTTGTGTAGTATGACACTCGTAGTGTAGTATGACACTCGTAGTGTAGTATGACACTCCTTATGTAGTATGCTACAGTCTCGCAAACGGGGATCTCCTCAAAGGCCCGCTCCGATGCGACAAAACACTCAAGACCGAGCCTGAATGTTGACCAGTAGACATACAATTCCGTAAAACAACCCATAGCAACAGCTTGCAATATAGAGGCCGACTCGGGTTCGGTTCAATGAGGTCGCACCGCGATGAGTGGATTGACGGGACGGATCAAGAGAGACGAATTCACATCCTATTCGGCGCAGACCCTTCGAGAATCGGAAAAGTCGAGCCTGGAAGGACCCGAATCCATCCTTCTGATGGAAGCCACCAAGTCGATCCGCATGTCCGGTTACTTGAAGGACTGGATCCCTCGTGACAAGGCGCTGGGGATGGACTCCATTTTCCTGTCCAGCCCGTTCAAGCTGCTGGACCTGGTGAAACTGGCGCGTTAGACATTCGATAGGATGACATTGTAAGAAACGCTCGAAGAGGGAGAATTTCCTCCCCGCACAGGGAGGATCATCCCGATGTTAATTTTACATCTTTCCGGCCTTCTTGATTGACTCTCGATCCCGTGTTGTGTTATTTAGTTACAACGGCCTCAAGCAGCTCAAGGCAGCTTGAATGTGCTCATCTATGATGCACCTTGCAGGAGGGCTCCATGCTGCGACATCTGACTCGTTTCTTTTGCGGGTTTTCTCTCCTTCTGACCACCTGCTGCCTTGTATTCGGCGGCGTTTACACAGAACTGGCATCCCCGCAACGCGCGTTCCAGATTCGGCAACTGCAGCGCTCCTCCCGGGCGCTCGACATGACAGTGGAATTTCCCGCCCCCGCGATGGCAGATGTGGAAGATTACCCCGGGTTAATGCGATTCGACTTCCCCCACGCCAACCTCGTCGAGCGGGAAGGCTTGCCGGTTGTTCCCGTCACGGGCGGCCTGTTCCGGATCCCCTGGCAAAGCGGCATGGTCGTGGAAGTGCTGGAGGCGGACTACGAAACTGTCACGGGTGTCTCGGTCCCTGTCTATACTGGTGAAGCCACACACACCAACCGGCCTCGTTACCAACCCTGCCCGGATCCGGCGGACGAGTGGTTTCCCCCACAACCTGTACAGGTCTCCGAACCGATGATCCTCCGCGATTTCCGTGTCGCCGGCCTTACCATCTACCCCGTGCAGGTCAACACCGCCCGTCGTGAAGCGCGGGTAGTCCGAAACATCCGCTACCGTATCCGCTTCGAGGGCGACGATCCACAGAACACACCAGCCCATCCTCCACGCACTCTCAGCCCCAACTACCTGCCTGTCTACCGGGCGCTGCTGGACTGGGACGACAGTGAACTCGACGAGTACGAGCTGGCCTTGGGCGATGTGATCGTAGTGACCCAAAACGATGAAACCCTGTTGGATTCCATGGCAACCTGGTTCGAATGGAAGCGGGATCTCGGGTACTCCATTACGTTCCTTACGGACGACGATGTGGTGGAGTGGAACGCCGGCTCCATCCGGAATGGGTTGCTCGACCTCTACGAAACTGCGGCGCCGCCGCCGGAAGCCATTGTTATCCTGGGCGATGTGGGCGGGGACTACAATGTGCCGGTTTCCACCAGTTCCCCGGAAACCGACTGCCTGTATGAATGCCTGGCCGGTGGCGACGACCTGCCGGATGTCATGTCCGGCCGGATCAGCGTGGAGTCGATCTACCACGGCCTTGTCTACGCAAACAAAGTGCGAGCCTATGAACGGGATCTGGACCTGGAGGAAGCAGACTGGCTGGAACGCGGCCTGCTGCTGGCGAATTCACCAAGCGAATCCCCCGGCATAGAGTCCATCAGCAACAATATCAGTGCATTGATGAACGAACGCGGCTATGCTACGATCTATCGCTATTACCATGTCGGGACAGACAGCGCGATATGGGCCCTGGAAAATGGCGTCGGCTACGCTCTGTCCATGGCTTACTTGAACTCCAGTTTCCGTGATGTTGATGTAGCGGGACTACTCAACGACCACATGACGCCCATAGTTGCGGACATCTCGGATTATCAGGCCCGGTGTGGGATGGGGTTGCAACCCTCGGAAATCCTGATCCGCGCCGGCACAACAGTGACACCACGCGGCGCGGTGGCTGTGGTCGGCCAGTCGAGCTGCATGCACGGCCACAGGGCGATGGTCATGAGCGAAGGGTTCAGCGAGGCACTCTTGCGGCACAACGCTCCCACTATCGGCAGCGCCTACCTGTATGCCAAAATCAACGCTTTTTACCAGTATCCCAATGCAGGCAACAGCAATTATTACGGCAACAACCTGCAAATCGTGGGCGATCCCCTGATCCAACCCTGGGTGGGACGGCCGGACTCGCTGCTGGTGGAAGCCGACACAGTGATTTCGGAAGGACGCCGTGAGTACACGGTCACCGTCACGAAACCCGGCGGCCTTCCCCTTGAAGGAGCCCGGGTCTGCGCGCGCAACAGCAGCCAGAGAGTGCTGGCTATGACCAACTCCGCCGGCGAAGCCGCGCTGTTGCTCCCCCGTTTCAATGGAGACAGTTTCACACTGACCGTCGCCGCCTATGGGCACACCCCATTTCAGGACGAGATCCCCATCACCAATGACGACGAATCTGTGGGGATCTACAGCTACCAGCTGTATGACGATGGCTCGTTTGGAAGCTCGGGCAACGACGACGGCGTTCCTCAACCAGGCGAAACCGTCGCGCTGCGTGTTCAAACCTGGAATACCGGGCCGTCAACACAACACAACCTCGCCGTAAGCGCTACCGCAGACGATCCCTACCTTGACGTTCTGGAGGGAGATGTCGAGTATGGCGACCTTGTCGCCAACGGTATGACATGGGGCGAGAATGCGATCACGTTAGAGGTGGCCGGCGGTGCGCCGCATCGCTGGATTGGCGTCGTACAGCTGACCTTCAGCAGCGACGAGGGCGAGTGGGAGGAGACGGCGCACCTGACACTGGAAGCGCCCGCCTTCCAGGTCACGGCCGTCACAGGGCAGGAAGAGGCCGAACCGGGCGATCTGATGGAGTTTGACGTGCAGGTTGTCAACAACGGGACCGTGACCATGCCGCCGGGAACCGCAAACCTATACAGCCTCAACGGGTTGCTGGCGATCCAGCAGGGAAACTGCGCGTTTGACGCTGTCGAAGCCGGTGAAGTGATCCAACTGCACGATTTCAGCGCCTTATTGCACGAACACTACATCCCGCAGGCCCCGCTACAGGCGCTGCTGGTGCTGGAAGCCGACAACGGGCCTGTGGATACTACACTCTTCTCGTTCCATGCCGGAAGCGCCGGTGCAAGCGATCCCACCGGCCCCGACGCCTACGGCTACGTGGCGTTTGAAAATCTGGATGTGGGATATGATCAACATCCAGACTATGATTGGGTGGAGCTGCACCCCTCCCAAAATCCGGATATTCCCAGCGAAGTGCTGGATCTGGCTGATCTCGACGCGAACGAAGACAATGCCATCGTGATCGATTTACCATTCACTGTACAATACTACGGGCAGGAATTCGACGAGATCACGATCGCTGTGAATGGCTGGGCGGCATTCGGCAGCCAGCAGGGCCGGGTCAACCGGTACAACCGCCGGCTGGTCGGTCCCGGTGGGCCGGACAACCTCCTGGCTCCCCTGTGGCATGACAGGCGCTGCAGCGAAGGCGCGATTGTGGTCGCCCATGATCTGGACCAGGACCGGTTCATCATCGAATGGCACGAGGTTGGGGATCGCCAGAACAATCACCCCTGCACGTTTCAGATCCAGATCTTCGAACAGACCGAGGAACATGGCGCGTACACGGGGGACAATGAAATCGCCTTTCTGTATCACACCCTGGATCTTGTGGATGTGTCTAGCAACAGGGATGTCGGATTGCCTTCTGTCGGCATTCGCAACGGCGATCACACCCAGGGCCTGGAACTCTATTACAACGATGTTCTCCCGGCAACGGCGCACACTCTGGCCGCGGGACGCGCCGTCCTGTTTACCGTCATTCCCCAAAACACCGGCTACATCGCCGGTCGTGTCACCGACGGCTCCAGCGGCGAACCCATCGCCGGCGCGGAACTGGACCACGTCACACATGCCACCGTGACCGATTCAACCGGACACTACTGCGTAGGTCCGGTCCCGTTCGGGTTGCAGACGCTGACCGTATCCGCCGCCTGCTACAGCGACCTGACGGACCAGGAAGTTGTCCTGGCCCAAACGGATACGGTCATCGCCGATTTTCAACTGAACCGTCCCGAACTGACGCTCTCGACAACCACGTTGATCGACACGCTGGACGAAGGCGAAGAGACGGTCTATACAGTGCTGCTGGCCAACCCGGGGGGTGGCGAATTGACCTGGAACCTGGAACTCAACGTACCGGATGACATCTTCCAACTCAGCAAGCGTACCGGGATAACACAACAGACGTCCGGCGAGCTCGACGAGCCCTGGGACCGCCTGGCGACATTTCCCCTCGACGAGCAGGAAAACAAACATCGCGGGGTAGTGTACGACGGATCCTCGTTCTGGATCAGCGGAGGCGACAATTACGATACACAGGGGCCGAATCGCATCTACCGGTATTCCGTGACGGGCGAGCTGCAACAGGTATACGATCAGCCGGTTCCGCCAAACCAGCGTTCTGTGATGGGTATGGGAGATCTTATCTGGGATGGAATCCACCTGTGGGGAGCGGACAACGGGGTGCTGTACCAGATGAGTATCGGTGATGACGAGCTCGGTGTGGTCAATTACTTCGAGATTCCTTCAAATCCCGCCCGTTACCTGGCCTATGACGCGGGAAGCGAACTGTTCTGGATGGGGGATGCGGGGACGACGGTGCGAGCGGTCAACCGAGAGGGCGAGATTGTCCATGAATATGGCGTACCCTACAGTCCTCGGGGCGCCGCCTGGATGCCGCAGGATCCCGACGGCTACCACCTTTACATGATCTGCCGGCACTCCGAGGGCGAACCGGCGCACTTCATCAAGCTGGAACCGGAAAACGGGGATGTGTCCGTGATGCGTATCCTGCCGCCGGAATCTCTGGCTGGTTTCCCCATGGGCGGCGATCTGACCGCTCAATGGGAGCTGAATCACTGGTGTTTCGTTACCGTGATGGACACCGACGACAACGACAGCCTGACGCTCTGGGAAGTTCGCCCGCATACCGACTGGCTGACCGTGACACACAATAATGGTGCGCTGGCGCCCCATGACTCAACCCTGCTGATGTTCCAGATGCGCAACGACCAGCTCGCGCCGGGGCGATATGCCCTGAACGCCACCCTCCACAGCAACGCCTGTGATGTGCCGGACAGCGTGGTGCGAATCGAGTTGTTCGCGCCCGGGCTCGGGCTGGGTCCGGACAGAGGTGCGCAACCGCTCGCCTGGCGTTTTGACGGCGTCTGGCCCAACCCCTTCAACCCAACCGCCGTCGCGTCGTTCACGCTCAAAGAGGCCGGTCCGGTCCGAGCCGTGCTGTACAACACCCTGGGGCAGGAGACCGCGATCCTCGTGGACGCTCCCCTGGCCGCCGGACAGCACGAGCTCCGCATCGACGGGAGCCTGCTGGCAAGCGGCGTCTATTTCCTCCGGCTGGACGCCGGGCCGTTGAAAACCACAAGGCGAGTTGTATTGCTGAAATGAGGGGAAGCATAAACCCCGCCGGTTCTACCGGCGGGGTGATGACCTCGTCGCTCTCATCAGACCACAATTCGCTACAAGTGGGGTGAATCCCGATTTTTTACATGCCGCAAGCTCTCTTCCAGCCGCGCCAGCGAGGTGCGGATTTCGGTCAGAGTGGCCCGCACCGTTTCCGACAGCAACCCCAGCTCACGCCGCCCCGCCTTGGTGTCCTCCAGATGACGAATTTCCGACCGGAGACGACCGTAGGCGAGGGCGACGGTGACCAGCAGGGAGCCGACCATGACGAGATCACGCAGAGTCAGGTCGATCACGAGCATCCTCAGTTGGACGTGGAGTCGGCGTTGCCGCCGGCGTCGGCGACCGGAGTCTGAGTCTTCGCGATGCCGTCCCGCACGAATACGGCGAGGAGGGCGGGGATCACGATTTGCAAGGCTTCCCAGGTGGTGATGGCGCCGGTGGCGACACGTTCCGCCGCCGCCGCGATCCCGGTCATCGCAGCCCAGAAAGTCTTGGTGCGAAGCAAACGTTTCAACATGATGGGTCTCCTGTGTGAAGTGAATGGAAATGACGGATGCTTGGAATACGTCTTACCGTCCGAACCGCGCCGGTTCGAGGTAGGTGGGTTTACGGGAGCCGTAACGCAGACGTCCCCATTGCGGCTGTTGCCAGGCGCGGCCGGGCGGGGCGACAGGCGCCAACGCTCCCTGATAGGTGCTCGCATCCGATTGATACACCCCTTTCGAGAACGTCATCAGGCGGAAATCCTGCCGTGAAGGGGCGACAAACCGCACCGTGCCGGACTGCATGGCCTCGTTGGCCGTGACGCCGCTGGTATCAACTGTGTTGCCGGAGAAGAGATTGAATCGGTTGGTCAGCCGTGCGCCGGTGGCGAGGGCGGTGTTGCGCAGGCCGATCGTGTCCGAGGAGGCGATAATGCTGTTGGCGACACCCACCGCGCCCTGATCATTCAATTGAATGTCCACCGCCACCGGATTGCCGTGGAACGTACACTGGTCGATTCCCGACGAGTCCCCGGAAGTCCGGTGGTCGAACCATACCCCCGCGCCTCTGTTAGCGGCCAGCACGACTTCGGATAGATACACTCCCGCCCCTTCGCCTTCCACTGCGAGACCGGCTTCAGGCATTCGGGCAACCGTGAGGCCGGAAAGGGTCAGCGATGAGGCAGCGCCAACCGTTACGCCGGAATACCCGCCCGGCAAACCGGAACCGTCCAGACGAACTTTCGCCGCCGTTGAACCGAGGATTTTCAACGTGGAGTCCACGTGCAGCGGTTCCGTGTAGCGCCCGGGCGATACCAGGACACGATCACCGGTATAACAATAATCCAGAGCCGGTTGAATCGCCGCAAATGCGCTGTCGCCGTAGAGCACCGGGTATAGCTCCGCCCACAACGACTGATGATAACCGCTGATCCCTCCGTCTGTGCCGCTCGCGTCCGCGAACTTCCCAGCCCCCACGTCGAAGAACGCCAATTCGCCCTTCAGCAGGTTGCCGCCGCTCTGGTCCGCAGCCAGTACCAGTGAACTGTCATTCTGAGCATGGACCGGGTCGGCGATGGTAATCGGCTCTACCTGCAACACCGCACCGTCCAGCAGGATCGCCAACGTATCCGCCGTCACACCCACCGTCAGCAGATGCCAGAACGTGTCATCCGGCCAGTATACCTGAAGCGTACTGTCCGAGCCGTCGATCGCCAGCGTGGCTTGTATCACATCGTTGCCGCCGTCCACGTACAGCTTCAGCCCGCCCGCCGCCGTGTACTTGTCAAAGACATAGCCCTGCTCGCCTGTGGTTTCCACACGAAACAGCGCGGTGTAACGAATACCATCCCGGTAGTCCACCGAGTCCTCGTGGGTCGAGATCATCTTCAGGTAGTCGCTGGCTCCATCACCGCGCCAGGCGTAACAGGGATACCCCAGCACCGAGCCCCGGATCTCGTGAGCGCCACCCGCCTGTTCGACGTTCCACTCAATATCGCCCCGGCTGTAGCCGGTCAGCGAGTCGCCCGCCACCGTCCAGTGAACAATCGAGTTGCTCTTGCTGATCCCGCTGATCCCGTCATACACCGTGCTGTCCGACAAGTCGATGGCGTAATCGCCATCCACATGACGTGTCGTGGCGTCTTCGAGATGCAGGACACGCGCCCAACCGGCGTCATATGCCAGGCCCAGTATTCCAGTAAACACGGAATCGGCCGGGGCGAAGAAGGTTCCGGCGGGACCGCCCGCGTCCAGGCTTGCGCTTGTGAAAGACTCGCTGCCGTTGTTGGTGTAGATCAAGGCCGCGCTGCCGTCGTTTTCCGCCACAACCAGGTCCAGGTCGCCGTCGAAATCTAAATCCAGCGCGAAAACACCCTTGTTGTAGTTAGGGGCGGCAATACCTGAATCAATGGTATGGAATGTGAAATCGGCGCTGCCGTCGTTTTCGTACCAGCCAAGCTCGATGACGTCCTGGCCATAAGTCACAACATCCAAATCACCGTCGCCGTCCAGATCGCCGACCCACGTGTGATAGCTGCCATTGTCTGTGCCAACGGTGTCTTGGGAAAACACGCCCGAGCCGTTGTTCCTGAACCACAACTGCAAACCGGCGTCACGGTGAGATGGGATCAGGTCCGGATCGCCGTCACCATCCAGATCGCCGACACCGAGGAAAGCATACTGTGTCCCGCCGGTCATAATCGAATCGGCCAGGTTCACCCCCGATCCAAACGTACCATCGCCATTGCCGGGGAAGTAACCAAACGTGGTGAACCCATTGACTGCAATATCAACGTCGCCGTCGCCGTTCAGGTCGGCCAACACCGGGCCGCCATGGTAATTGTACCCCCCGATGTCCCCCGTACCGACCAAGTGCTCAGTGAACGATCCCGAGCCGTCGTTTTCGTACCAGTTTGTAACCGAACCGTTGCGCCATGAAGCGATGACATCACAGTCGCCATCGCCGTCCAGATCGCCTACATACGTTGCCCAGTACCCAGCGAGGGTCGAGCCGCCCGGTATGTTCGCGAGGATATGACGAACCCAGCCGCCGTCGGCGCTCTCATACCAGTAGAGCACACCGGTGGTGCGATCCATCACGACCAGATCGTCATCGCCATCACTATCGAGGTCCGCAAACCAACCATCGTCGTGGTTTTCACTGTCGCTGTCCAGTGTTGTGGTTCGCCAACGGTCCGCTGCGAGAGCCGACAGGGCGACCAGGATCACCAGGAGGACTGCCGCCAACCTATTCATCGGGAACCTCCAACGTGTCCGGTTCGGGCTGCGGAACGACAATCACCGGAGGGCTGTCCCAGGACCGCGCGAGAGCCTGCGCCTGGTCCCCCGTCAGGACGGTCAACGTGGTGTCGCCCTCGACCGCCTGGCGGAGCGAATCGGCGGCCTGCACCGTCGGCTTGACCAGCACACTGTCGCCCTGCACACGCGGCTCGCCCCACCCGGCATGGGATACAGAATCCCACTGAGCGCTCGTCATCACGCCATACCAGGTGAGGCCCCAGGCGAGGGCGGGGGCAAGGGTGAGGCCGATCAGCAGGACCAGGGGATCCCGGATAACGCCAGACAGACGGCGTTTGTTCACGGCTGTCCCACACTGACGGGACACCGCAAGCTTCGCTCCGCTACCGCGCCGGGATGACATGATGGTGTTGCTTCCCTGTTGTGTCCCGGGTGGCGTGGGAAAATGAGATGCTCTGAGTATCATCGGACCCTCCAGATGTCGCAGGTGACGCGGGCGGTGTCGGCGGAGGCGACGATCAACCGGAGCCAGCCGCCGCCATACACCGGCACCGGGATCACCTGGCCGGTGGTGGTGGTGATGGGATCGGAGGACGGCGCCAGGTCGAGGGAGCCGTCACGCTGCTCGTACACCGTGCCGCTGGTGTCGCTCAGGGCGAGCTGCGCTGTGACCGTGACCGAGGGGCCGGCGCCGGCGATCCCGCCCGATGTGTCGGCGTGGAGGAACAGGGTGAAGCGTGTCGGCGCAAACAACCGTTCGGTGGCCAGATCCGCGATGTGGGTGCCGAAAGGCAGCCAGGCGGTGGTGTCGGCCGTGGCGCGCAGGGTATCGTCCAGCAGCGTCGTGACCCGCGCCAGACGTTCGCCCTGCAGCAACCCCTCCGGCGTGTTCCAGGTCTGCGCGCGGGCCTCGGGAGTGAGATCCAGCAAGGGCCAGCAGGTGGCGAGGGTCAGGACGGTGAGGCTGAGGACCAGCCACCAGCCACTGGTCCGTGAGGTAGGGGTGCGATGCTTCATGGGTGTTCTCCTTTGGAAGTAACGTTGTGTATGAAAGCTGAATGGATGAAAAGAGGGGCGAAAAAGGGACTGTTACCTTTTCATGCCGCTCTATCGCTGAATACTGACGAAAAAGGGACTGTTACCTTTTCAAGCCGCTCTATCGCTGAATACTATCGATCCTGTGTCCGAAAAGGTAACTGTACCATTTTTCGCAGTAATAAAAGTCTTCATGGCCCGGTTTGCTATGCGCTTACGTGTGGTGTGAAATCACAAACAGCAATGGATGACGCCGGATAAGTCTGCGGTTAGAGTGATGCTCTCAAATAATGTCCCATGAGGTCATCCCCAGCGAAGGCGGGGATCTCCTCCGTTTCCAACGCGAACGAGACAATACTTTCAAGACTCACTATACAGACTGTTGCACAATAGGAACCAATCTCATTCCAGCGAAGGCTGGAATCCAGACAA
>CAZYOC010000077.1:0-17807 GCA_964648415.1 uncultured bacterium
TTGTTGTTGTTTTATACAACCCGCTGCCGGGGTTGAAGGATCTGGTAAACCTGTCCCCAAGGTGCGCGCCAAACGGACGGCGCGTACCTTGGGCTATGGCAGAGAACCACTGCCGTGGTTCCTTCGTGAAATATCCGGACCAACGACCTGACACGACATGTTTGCCTGTCCGGGCGTGCAGGACCAGTAAAGGTAGTCCGGGAATGAAGGACCACCGCCCTCGCCAGTCGCTTTCCACCTCAGCCCTGTGTGACGCTTACCCCAGCATCAACTTCCAGGCCGGGATCCCGCTCCCTTTCAACTTCTGCACAAACGCCGCCGCGTTCTCCTCGTCCTTCGCCAGATACACCACCTCACGGAACAGATGCGACTTCACGAGGCGCCGGGCCAGTTCCTCGGTCGGTTCTTCACGAAAGACCACCGTCCCCGGCAACTCCGACAGCGCGCTGTCCCATTTTCGGTCGCCCAGCACCACCGCCACCGCGCCGGGTTGTGCGAAACGGAACGGTCCGGCGGGCATGGCGTCGGCTTCCACAGCCGCGGGATGCTCCGGCGAAACCTCCGGCCGCGGCAGGGGACGCAACTCCACCTTCTCGCCCAGCGCCGGGATGTGCGTGGTCCAGCTCAACTCGTCGCTGAGACGGTCGGCCATGGCCTGCAACCCGCTCTCTTCCCCGTGCACCATGAACGCCTGCATCGGCGGCGTCATCCGCTTCAGCCAGGGCATCATCTCGGCATAGTCGGCGTGGCCGCTCATGGAGGAGATGTTGATCACCTCCGCTTTTACCGGCACATGCCGGCCATGAATCTTGATGCTGTCCGCGCCCTCGATCAAGCGGCGGCCACGAGTCTGCTCCGCCTGGTAGCCCACGAAAATGATAGCGTTCTTCTCCACCGGCAGCAGACGGCTCATGTGGTGCAGCACGCGTCCCGCGGTGGCCATCCCGCTGGCGGAGACGATCACACACGGCGCATCGTGGGTGTTCAGCTTCTGGGACTGCTCCCGTGTGGTCAGGTAGTGGAACTGAGGCCGGCGGAACACCCGGCTGGACTGAATCCCGGCCAGCAGCTTCGCGCCCAGTTCTTCGGGATGGCTGCGGGTCTCCCAAGTCACCGACACCGCCATGGGGCTGTCGAGGAACACGTCCACCTTGGGAATCACGCCCTCGTCGATCAGGTCCGCCAAATAGAACAGCATCTGCTGGCTGCGTCCCAGTGCGAACGCCGGAATCACCGCCGTGCCGCCCCGTTTCAAGGTCTTCGCCAGCGCCTCGCCCAAGTCGCCTTTCGGGTCGCCTCCTTCGTGGGTCCGGTCGCCGTAGGTCGACTCCAGCAGCAGGAAATCAGCTTCGGTGGGCGGATCGGGGTCCAGCAGCAACGGCGTATTGTATCGGCCCACGTCGCCGGAGTAGACCACCTTCAACGGTTCCCCGTTGTCCTCGATCTCCACCTCAACAAACGCCGATCCCAGGATGTGGCCATTGTGGCGGAGCACCACCTTGGCGGTGTCGAGGATGGGTACCGGCTGACGGTAGGGTAGCGGCACAAACAAGGGCAGCGTCTTTTCCACGTCCTGCACCGTGTAGAGCGGTTCGGGATCTTTATGCTTGGAGTAGCCGAACTTCTTGGCGTGTTTGGCGTCTTCTTCCTGGATGTGGGCGCTGTCGCGAAGCATGATTTCCGCGAGGTCGCAGGTGGCGCGGCTGGCGTAGACATAGCCGCTGAACCCGTCACGCACCAGCTTCGGCAGGAAGCCCATGTGATCAATGTGGGCGTGGGAGAGGATCACGGCGTCGATGGATGCGGGATCGACGGGGAACGGTTCCCGGTTCTTCAGACGCAGCTCTTTGCGTCCCTGGAACAGCCCGCAGTCGAGCAGCACCCGGCGGCCGTGCCATTCGAGCAGGTGTTTTGAACCGGTAACCGTGCCCGCCGCGCCGAGAAACGTGATGGATGCCATGTGATCTCTCCCTGGTTTGAGGGTCAGATAAGGTTGCCGAACGAGCCCCGCTCTCATACGATACTAGCGTTTCGCGCCGTTGCGCAATATGCAGCTTACACCGAATTCCTGCTGGCGTTGATGTTGCCGAACAGCGACCGCATGACCATTTTCTCGTAAAACTCAAGCATATCGCGCTGCTCCTCTGCTTCAAGTTGCTGTATGCGAATCAGGGCGTACTGCTGAATCACCAGCAGCGGAAGGACGATCTTCTCTCTCAGGGCGATGCTGAGTCGACTGCGGGGGTTGTCCGCCAGCAGCTCCGTCTCCCCCGAGATCTCCAGCACCATGGCCCTGCTCAGCTCGAACTCGCTGTGGATCAGCTTCCAGAATTCGCCGAACCTGGGATCCTCGGCCATGTAGCGGGTCAGGGTGAAGTTGGTCTTGCTCATGGACTGCATGCTGTTGGCGATGAAGGCACGGAACAGGGTGGACTCCTGGTAGAGCTGTTTCACTTCGTCCAGCCGGCCCTGCTCCTCCATGGTCTTCAGGGCGGTTCCGACCCCGTAGAAGCCGGGCACGTTCTGCTTTAACTGGCTCCAGGCTCCGACGAAAGGTATCGCTCTCAGATCCTCGAACCGGAACTCACTGTCCCCACCCCGCTTGGTAGGACGGCTGCCGATGTTCGCCATGCTGTAATACTTCAACGTGCTGCGTTCGAGCAGGTAAGGGACGAACAGCGGGTGGTTCTTGAACTGCTGATAGGCCTCGAACCCGATCAGCGCCATCGCCTCGATCAACTCGCGCTGGTGGGCGGTCAATTCCGTGGTATGGTCCGGAAACAGCTTGCTCCGCAGCCCACCGGTCAGGAGCAGCTCCAGGTTATGCACCGCCGCCTCCCGGATGCCGTAATGGGAACTGATGGTCTGCCCCTGCAGGGTGATCTGGATCTGTGAGTTCTCCACGGATTCGCCCAGCGCGGCGTAGAACAGGTGGCTGTTGCCGCCGCCACGTGCTGGCGGACCGCCGCGGCCATCAAAGAACACCACATGCACCCCGGCCTCGCGCGAGGCCGACGTGATCGCCTCCTTTGCGGTATAGATCGCCCAGTTGGCCATCAGGTAGCCGCCGTCCTTGGTCCCGTCGGAAAAGCCCAGCATCACCGTCTGACGGTTGCCGCGATGCTCCAGGCTCCGCCGGTAGGTTTCATGAGCATAGAGCCGGCGCATGGATTCGGCGGCGCCTTGCAAATCCTCCACCGTCTCGAACAGAGGGACCAGATCGACCGTTCTCGGGCCTTCTTCCCAGCCGCAGATCCGGAACAGCGCATACAGGCGCGCAATATCCAGCGGGCTGCGGCAATTGCTGATGATGAAACGATGCACCGCCCGTTCGCCGTTGAGCTGTTGAATCTCCCGAATCACCCCGACAGACTCGACGGTGTCTCGCAGCTGACGATCGTTAATGCGCAAATGATCCACCCTGCCGGCCACCTGCATCAGCAGATTAATCTGCTCGTCCTCGCTGCGGTCCGCGAGGTCGCGGGGGAGAATGCGAGGATGGGTTTCGATGATCGCCTTGATCGTCCGCGCCAGGACGCGGCTGTCCTGGCGAATATCCAGGCTGGCGAAATGGAACCCGAACGCCGCTGCTTTCCGTCGCAGCGACTGCACCTGTTCGATGAAGAGGCTGTCGTGTTTATCACGAAGAAGCGTTTCGATGTCCGCCAGCATCCCGTTGAAATAGTCGAGCTGGACCTTTCTCCCCGCGCCGGCATGGCTCAGCTCTTCCTGAAACCGATTCTCGAGTTCCGTCAGCTTCTCGTAAACTCCCGCAAAACTGAGCCTGCGTTTCAGCCGCTGGATGTCTTCGTAGTAGCAGCTCAAAATGCTGAACCGCAGTTGAGCGGCGACTTTGCGAGTAATCTCTACCGTAACAAAGGGGTTGCCGTCACGGTCGCCGCCGGGCCAGAAACCGAGCTGCACCAGCTCCGGATTCTGCTGAACAGCCTCCGGAAACGCTTCCCCGATCTCGTCGAGCAGATCCCCGATGGCGGGATAGAACACTTCCTTCAGGTAGGTCGTCAGCAGCAGGGCCTCGTCGTACGGGGTCGGCTTCTGCTTCCTGAAGAACGGTGTCTTGCCAAGTTGCTGGAGAAGATCGCGTACGGTCGCGGTTTGATTCGCCGGAATAGCCTCGGTCAGATCCGAAATGATGGCCAGGACCGTTTCCTGGTAGAACTGGGTCGGGTGGGCGGTGAGGACGGCGCGGACGCCGAAATCCGGCAGCAGATCCCCAAGACGGTCATTGACATTCTCCGTGCGAGTTTTCTCCGTCAACTGC
Organism: uncultured bacterium; assembly: GCA_964648415.1. Taxonomy (GTDB): domain Bacteria; phylum Electryoneota; class Electryoneia; order Electryoneales; family Electryoneaceae. The sequence goes on from CAZYOC010000077.1 coordinate 4,283, forward strand.
TTCCAGGAGTCCGGCCCCGTCACACGGTGGATGCTGTTGTAGGCCGAATCCTCCAGCGCATCGATCAGCACCACCTGGCGCTCGACATACTGGATCACCTTGAAGAGAAAGTCGATTTCTTCGCGCTCGTCGAAATCCGGTTTGATCGTCTCGAAGAAGTTCCGGATGATGGTGTACGGGCTCTCCCGCCGGTTCAATCCCTCCGCGCAGGTCTCCTGCAGCAGCGGCAGGTACGCGCCGGTATGCTGGATCGCGTCCAGCGGTAACGTCAGGAAGAGGCCGTTGTAAAGCTGGTAGCGCAGGTCCACCAGCTCGTGGTAAGCGTTGGCGATCTGGGTTCTCATGGCGGTTGGTCCTCGCAGACAGTTATGGATCAGCGTATCGTATGATACGGAGTTCGGTACTCCAAATCATGTAGAAATCAAGGCATTCTCGAAGGACTGGAGGATGGCGCGGGCCGGACGAACGCCCCGCTTCCATCGTGCAGCCAATCCTGTATGGATGCCTCCCCTCTACTCCATTGCCGCGTTTCGTGTTCTATATTCATCGCAAGTGAACTGGCGATTGAGTATTCTCTGTCTGGATGCTGTTTTCCATCGCGCCTCCCGGTGCGTTCGGTCACGGGGGAGGCTGCGGAAACCATCGTACCATGGCGGAGTACAACGGGAAACTGCGACGCAGGAGCTCCGCGCAACATAGGAAAACATACTCATGCACCCCATACTGATCGACTTCGGCTCGTTCAAGCTGCACAGCTACGGCCTGATGATGTTCATCGCCTTTGTGGTGGGCATCTGGGTGGCGAACAGGCGGGGCAAGCAGTGGGGATTCCCTGACGGAGCGGTGCTCGACATCTCCACCGGCATTATTATCGCCGGGCTGGTCGGGTCGCGAGCGCTGTACGTGATCACCCATGTATCCGAGTTCAAGGGACGCTGGCTGGATACGGTGAACCCGTTTCAGTCCGATGGCCGAATCGGCATCGCCGGGCTGGTCTTCCTGGGCGGCGTGGTGCTGGCGCTGGCGACCATGTACGTCATGGCGCGGATTAAAAAGATCAAGATGATGCAGATGTACGACGTCTTTGCGCCGTCGCTCGCACTGGGGGTCGGCTTCGGACGCATCGGCTGCCTGCTGAACGGCTGCTGCTTCGGGCAACCGACCGACCTGTTCTGGGGGATTTCGTTCCCCGCGGGTGCGTGCCCGGCGGGCGACGTGTTCCCGCATGCACACCTGCACCCTACGCAGATCATCGCAACGCTGTCCGGCTTCGCCATCTTCGGCCTGGTGCTGCTGGCGGAGAAAAAGCTCAAAATACATGACGGCTTCGCTACCGGACTGGTGTTGTTTTTCCTCGGATTCTATCGTTTTTTCAACGAGATGATCCGTTACCACGACGAAACGCTGTATATTCATAAATTCGCCGAGGGCTTTCTGACCATCAGCCAGACGATTTCTCTCGGGCTGATGATCGTGGGAGCCGCCCTGTTCCTGATCACCCGAAAACTGCAACACCGAGACGGAGCCGCTGTCCGGAACCAACGGAGTACCCAAGATGACACTGAACAAGCGTAGCCTGCTGCTGGTGCTGATCCTCACTGTGGCCGTTCCCTTCACCTTCGCACAAGGTGAGGGTGACAGCACTGCGACCGAGAGTCGTGAGCAGGTCGACGAGCGTGATCTGCTGAGAGATATCCGGGAATACATCTTCCTGTATGGAACGATCTATCGCGAGCTGAACGAGAATTATGTGGATCGCATCGACCCTGAAGCCTTCATGAAGGCGGGGATCAGCGGGATGCTTGAGACGCTGGACCCGTACACGGAGTACTTCGAGCCGGAAGATGTGGGCGACCTGGACATCATCACCCAGGGCAAGTACGGCGGCATCGGCATCCAGATTGGCCTGCGCGGACCCGACCGTGAGCTGACCATCATCGCCCCGATCGAGGGCACGCCCGGCGAGCGCATCGGTTTGCGTCCCGGCGACCGGATCATCAAGATCGAGGACGAGTCCACGGAAGGCTTCACTACGAAAGACGCCGCTGACCGGATGCGCGGCGCTCCCGGCGATACGGTGAACATCACGATCCGTCGAGGGGGCATCGAGGAACCGATCGAATACGCCATCAAGCGCGAAGTCATCCCCGTGATCGATATCAGCTATGCCGGTTTTATCGAACCGGGAGTAGGCTACATCCGCTTCACACGTTTCAGCCGTAACGGTGGCAACCAGGTACAGGCGGCCATCGATTCCATGATGAATCTGGGTATGGAATCCTTGATCTTCGACCTGCGCAGCAACCCGGGCGGGCTGCTGCACGAAGCCGTGGATGTGTCCGAGAACTTCCTGCCCAAGGGCTCGCTGGTGGTCTCCACCAAGGGCCGCTTCCCGCAGTCCAACCGGGAATTCTATACACGATCCGCGCCCGCGCTGCCGTCCGACGTCCCGCTTGTCGTGCTGGTGAACGAGGGATCTGCCTCAGCAAGCGAAATCGTCTCCGGCACGGTGCAGGATCACGACCGTGGGGTCGTGATCGGCAAAACCAGCTTCGGCAAGGGGTTGGTGCAGTCCATCATCGACTTCGACCGGTACGGGACAAAGCTGAAACTGACCACAGCCAAGTATTTCACTCCGTCCGGACGCCTCATCCAGAAGATCGACTACTTCAGCGACAACAAGACGCTGTTGATGGACGAACCGGAAGAGATCGAGGACAAAGACAAGTTCTTTACCGACAACGGCCGCCCCGTAAACCCGCACGGCGGTATCGAACCGGATTTCGAGGTCAAGATGCCGGAGGTGGGGTACGCTGTGATCGAACTGTGGCGGCAGGGTAAGTTCTTCGAGTTCGTCGACGACTATGTGGCTGACCACCCCGACATGAAGTCGTACCTCGTTGACGACAGTATCTGGAACGACTTCAAACAGTTTCTTTTGGACAGGGAATTCACCTTTAAAACCGAAACCGAGAGGCAGCTTGAGAAGATCCGCGAAGACGCCGACTTCTTTAACTACGGCGACGATTTCATGAAAGAGCTGGAAGATCTGGAGACATTGGCCAGGGAAAACCATGCCATGATGCTGGACTCGGATGAGAAGGAAATCCGGATCCGGCTCGAGTCGGAGTTCGCTTCACGGCTGTACGGCTCCAAAGAACGTGTCGAAGCCACCCTGCGTTACGATCCCCAGGTGCAGAAAGCGCTCGAAATCATCAAGGACACGAAGCTGTATACGGACGTGCTGACGGGTGAATTTGTGCCGCAGCGCGCGGAAGCTGATGCTGAGGCTGCGGAAGACAACTGATCCTGTCGCCAGATGCTGGGAGTAAGACTGGTAGTGCTTACTCGTCCGTGCTGCCAAAGCCACATCTGCCAGACTTATTCTGGGAGACAGTTCTATAAGGAAACAACGAGTGTCATTCCCGCGCAGGCGGGAATGACGGTCAGGGGTACTATCGAGCCAGACTTTCGGGAACTTCATCGCTGGAAACTGTACTTCATAGAGGCGCACACCGCAGTTTTTCTGTATCTTCAGGCAACCCGATTCCTGATACGGACATGTGCGAGATGGCGTCTGAGAACACCAGCATACCCCTGCCCGACGACGAGGAGATCCTCGCCGGCGTGCTTTACGTCGTAGCCACCCCCATCGGCAACCTGGGCGACATCACCCTGCGGGCGCTGCACGTGCTCGACAAGGTCGATGTGATCGCCTCGGAGGACACCCGCCGAACCCGAATTCTGCTGGACCGCTACGGGATCGCGACGAAAACCGTCGCCTACCACGAGCATAACGCCCGCCATGTCCTGCCGCGTCTGCTGGAGCAGCTTCACGACGGCCAGACCATCGCGCAGGTGAGCGACGCCGGCACGCCGGGCGTGTCCGATCCGGGCTACCGACTGATTCACGAAGCGGTGGCGGCGGGAATTCCGGTGATTCCCATCGCCGGCGCCAGTGCGTTGCTGGCGGCCTTGATCCCCTCCGGGCTGCCGTTGGACCGCTTTACCTTCGAGGGGTTCCTGCCACGGAAGAAAGGCCGGAGGACGCGCCTCGATGAACTGGCGCAGGAGACCCGGACCATGGTACTGTTCGAGTCGCCGGTACGGACTCCCCGAACGCTGCGGGATCTCGCTGAAACGCTGGGAGGCGGGAGACGCGCCGCGCTCGGCAGGGAACTTACCAAGCGGTTCGAAGAGTTTGTCTATGGGACGCTGGACGAACTCGCGCAGCGGTACAACGATCAGCCTCCCAGGGGTGAAGTAACGCTGGTCATCGAGGGCCTCGGCAAGCAGAAAAGGAAAAGCAAAACAGGCGAGTAGCGGCATGGGTACGATACGACATAGCGTACGGGTGCTCTTCAATCCCAAGTCCGGCTTCAACTGGAGCCTGGAAGACATGATCCAGTCGCTGGATAAGGACTGGAACGTGGAGGGGATTGACCTGACCTATCAGGTGTCGAAGTCGATAGAGGACGGCGAGCAAAAGGTGCAGCGCGCCATCGACCAGGGCGTGGACATCATCATGGTGGTCGGCGGGGATGGGATGGTGAACAGCATCGGCGGCGCGTTGATCGGCAGCCGGACGGCGTTGTCGGTGATCCCGGCAGGCAGCGGCAACGGCTTCGCGCGGCACTTCAACATTCCGCTCGATCCCAAGCGCGCCAGCTTTGCCCTGACAAACGCCAAACGCCGCGCCATCGACGTCGGCTTCGCCAATAAGCACCCCTTCCTGGTCACATGCAGTTTCGCCGGTGACGCCGATGTGGCGCGTCAATTCGCAAAAGCGCCCATTCGCGGAGTGTTCCCTTACGTGTTTGCCGCGGTGTCCAGCTTCTTCACCTACGAGCCCCAACGGTTTGAGCTGGAGCTGGACGACGAGACGCTGGTGGTCGACAAGCCGATGGTCCTGACCGTGGCCAATTTGACACAGTACGGCGCGGGTGCGCAGATCGCACCGAAGGCGCGCCCCGACGACGGCCTGTTGGAGCTGGTCTATGTCGAATCCAGCATTGATCCTGTCCCGCTGCTGAGTAACCTGGCACGGCTGTTTGACGGGACGCTGGACAATGTGAAGGATGTCCATACACGGCAGTTTCAAAAGATGACAGTGCGCCGGGAGCGGCCGGATCCAATTCAGGTGGATGGCGAGTTGCTTGACGCGCCGAAAGAGTTTATTGTTGATGTGAAGCCGGGAGCGTTGCAGGCGCTGGTCCCGACGATCTCGCAGTGATGGTCGGGGTTGTCATACACGAGAGCAAGCTCCCGGTCCACACAGCCGAGCCATACAGCCGACGATCGTGCAGTGATGGCTACGCGCCGCTTGTAAGACTATCGCAGAATGGGGAGAGCATCGACATGATCACGACAGTCATTGTAGTTCAGGCCAGAGTCGTTCCAGACTTGGTGCAACAAAGGAGAACCGTGGCATGAAACCGACTCCTCGTCCGATCCCCAGTCTGCTCCTGGGCGCGCTTCTGTGTGTCACCCTGGTGACGCCAATGCCCGCATCCAGCGCCGAACCGTTGTCCGCCGACCAGGTGGACCAGATCTACGGTTACTCGATCAAGATTCACGACGCCATGTCGGTGATGGAATACCGGATCAACAACACGTTCAACCGGATGGACGGCGAGGAGATCAAGGACAGCCAGCTCACCCACATGATGGCGGTTCCCGGCCCCGACGACGAGCACATCGTGATCATGTTCGACGAGAACGGCATGCCGGCGGATACCGTGTCGGAGGATGAAAAGGACGGCGAAAAAGTCGGCCCGATGGACGCCTTCAAACCTGAGAACCGCGAGAACTACATCTTCACCAACGACGGTTTCACTGAAGACGGCCTGCTGCGGGTGGGCATTCATCCGGATGAAGCGCTGGAACGTGCGTTTCAAGGAACCCTCCTGGTCGATACCGTCGCCTGGGCGCCCCACCAGGTTACCGGCGCTCCTGTCCCGTTGCCCGATAAGATCCAGGAGATGAACATCACTCTGACCTTTGCGCCGAACGATCTGGCGTATGGGATCTATACACCCGTCAAATCTGTGGCGGAGGGAACTGCGAAGGCCTTCCTGCTCCTGAAAATTGACTTTCATGTGGTGCAGGAATTCGAGGACTTCAAGCTGGTCGATGAGCTGCCGGCCACCGTGATGCCGAAGGACACCGGGAAAACACAACCATAATGCGACACCCTGCCTGTACCACGTCTGCGATTCTGTTTGCTCTCATCACTCTGCTGTTTGTCGGCTGCGGCCCCGGTCCGGTCACCGAGGCCGGCCTTTCCGACCAGGTGGCTCACCTCTGGGCGACCTACCCCGCACCCTGGGACAAGATTACGGCTCAGAAGGCCGCCGATGAGGCGCTGCATCTGCTGGAAAACCACCCCGATGATCTGCAACTGAAGCTCTACTGGCAGGACCGGATGATGACCGCCGATCCGGCGTTTGCACGGCGGCAGGCGCGGCGCCAGTACAACGCCGATCCCAATGATCCCCTGTTGACGCTGCTGCATGTCCGCATCAACATTGGCGGCAATAAAGCCGCCGACCTGCTGACCGATGCGGCGGAAAACGCCCCGGACAATCCCTATGTCCAGGCCTATGCCGCCATCGCCAACGCCGACGCCGGCCCCATGCGCATCAAACCGGCGGATCGCTACTCGAAGCGAGCGTTGCGCCTGGGGCCGAATCTGCCGGAGACTCATTACGCCCGCGCGAAGTTTCTGCTGTCCAGGAACGAACCCGCCAAGGCGGAGGGCCACGCGCTGGCCGCGCATGAAACCAATCCGGCGGCGTTCGACTATGTCGCCCTGCTGGCGGCGTGTTACGAGCGGCAGCGTAAACTGAAGGAATCGATCGACCTGCTGGAAGGATACCAGGAGGCGCATCCCTGCCACCCCGCCCTGGTGCAGGCGCTGGCTGCTCGCTACAAGGCGATGGGCCGTACGGATGCGATGCTGCGTCTGCAATACAACCGGGCGGTGGGTATGCCCGAGGACGGCTGGGCGTGGTATGACCTGGCGCGGCTGCTCGCCGCAGAAAACCGTCCGGATTCAGCCCTGACCGCCCTGGAAACCGCGGTGGATCACGGCTTCTACGATTACCATATCCTCAGCATCGAGATGAAGCAGGAGAACAATCCCTTCCACCTGTTCTGGCGTTACATCAAAACGGCTCAGAATCTTCAGAAAGGGATGCCCCCGGCTGAGGCCGTGGATGACCAGCAACCGCCGGTGGATCCCCGGCGGGCGGCTCCTGTCGCGGCGACATTCGCGGAAGTACAGAAGCGGATGCTTGAGGAGCAACGCGCATCGCGTGGCCAGAGGCGGGAGGTGACTCTCGCCGACACCATCAACCGCAAAGCGCCCGAGTTCACATTCGAGACTCTGGACGGCGACACGCTGTCGTTGGCGGACATGCGCGGTAAAGCGGTGGTGTTGCACTTCAGAAGCCATCATTCGCCGCAGAACGACTTTATGTTGCCACGCCTGCGCGGCTTCTACGTGACCAAGGCCACCCCCGGCCGGGACAGCCGCCTCGTCACCCTGAACATCGACCTGCCCGCCACCATGGAAACCAAGCGGCGGCTACGGCTGGACCTGAGTGGGAAAGCGATCATGTGGCCGGTGCTGGTGGCGAACCGGGAGATCGCCGAAGCGTACGACGTGCTGGACACGCCCAGTTTCGTGGTGATCGACCCGGAGGGATACATCCGCTACCGGATCGACGGTTACCAGACGTTCCTGGACGAAACACTTGGCTGGATGGTGACGTCGCTACTGCAGGCGAGGTGAGTTTCTGCTAAACTAGGGACAGACGGTAGTTTATTTGTTGCCACCATTGAAGAAAACTACCGTCTGTCCCTAGTTTAGGTGCAATGGAGCACTAGTTTAGGAAACCCATCACTGCGTTTCCACCGGAACCGTCACCGGCGCCACAGGCACATCCGGGTCCGCTCGTACATCCAGGAACCGAACCAGCCCGCCCCAGCGGCGATCCACCTTGAACCCGTGTTTGGAACAGAACTTCCGCATGAAGAAGTGCGTCTTGATCACCTTGACGCCCTGCGCCGCGAGACGTACGCAGAAATCTTCCAGCATCGCTCCGCCGATCCCACGTCGTTTCAGATGAGGCGCCACCACCAGGCCGTCGAGGTGCACCACCTCCTCATCCACTCGCTTGAAGCAGATCCCCCCGATAATCCGATCAAGCGAATCCGTGGTCACAATGTGCTGATCCATCTCCGACACCGTCTTCGGGAAATGCTGCTGGAAAAACAGACGGTAGAGCTTACCCACTTCTTCCGCCGAAAGCGGTTCACGTATGGTGTAACTCTCCTCGTAGCGGTCTGCGATCCGTGTCCGCACCATCACATGCTTGCGTTCCTGGGCGGTGGTCGCGGTCACTTCCATCTTGTCCGGTTGCTGCGCTTTGGGGAACACCAGCGCGCTGAACACCATCCGGTCCTCCGGTTGCTGGATCTCCGCCTGCAACTCGGACAGCTCTACCAGGCGAGTCGCCGGGACATCGGGACGGTGGAACATGACATCCAGCAGCTTGTCGAACCGTTCCTGCACGGGCAATTCCGCATCCGCGAAACAGGTCTGCCGGTACAACGTGTAACGTGCGATTTCGGGATACCGGTCCAGCCGGTACAGGCGATAGAGCTGGCGGATCAGCTCTACCGTGGCGCTCGTGGTCACATCCGGGTTGGCGTTTACCCATTCCCGGTACCGGTCGATGGCGTTCTGAAGCGCGAGCGGCACCTGGTAGCGTTTCTGCTGATCCGCCAGGTAGGCTTCAAGCTCGGTCACGAACGCATCCACATCTATCGGAATCTCTTCAAAGGCAAGATCCTCGATCAACGCTTTCAGGAACCGTTCGGCCTCTTTCCTTCCCAGCGCCTCGTGACAGGCCTCGAAGATCCAGCGGTATTCCAGCAAATGGTCGGTCAGCGGATAGTAGGCGACGACCTTACGATAGAAATTCTTCAGCATGGGCCGCACCAGGCTGAGGGTGTTGCGGTAGGGTTGCCAGCCGGTGATGGTGGCGATGGAGGCGACCTCACGGAAATCCACCGACGGCACCAGGATATTGGTGGGGTTAATCGATCCCGGTACAATCCGCCGTCCGCTGTTCCACCAGCCGATAAAGGCCATGGAGAGCGCACGGATGTAGTTCTTGCGGAGTTCGGTGCTGTCCGGCTGCGGGGTCCCCGGTCCCTGTTCGCTGGCGAACTGGCGGATGCGGTCCCAGACCGACAGCGAGTTGCGATGCGCGAGTGAGAGGGCTCGCAATTCGGGACGGCAGCATCCGAAGCGCGACAACGCCGGCGAGCCCAGCGGGTAGCCGGTGGTCGCGATCAGCCAGAGGATGGATTCCTTCACCTGCCCCTCCCCCAGGTCCTCACGCAGGATGAGCTGTAAGTCGTAATGCTGGCCATGTTCCGTATTGACCGCCATGCGGAAACGCTTGTAGTCGTGACGGGTGGAAATGCGTGAAATCCAGATGCCGCCGGGTTTGACCTGAGCCAGCCCGAAATCCTCATCATCATAGATCAACAGAACAGATTCTTTCAGGAACGTGGTGCCGACGAGGACTCGTTTGATCCACTCGATCTCTGTCTCGGTGATGCCTTCATCGAAGACGATACGACCTCGCCAGAAGGCCGGATTGAGGTTCTTCGAGTCCGCCGCCAGCCAGTTCTCGAACCAGGCGGAGGTGTCGTCAAACCGTTGCCGCGCCGCTTTCGCCAAGTCCGGGTCCTGATCATGCAGGATCCATGAGACCAGCTCGGCGCGCACTGTCGCGTAGTATTCCGGGTGAAAGCGGACAAACTCGGCCAGCAGGTCGAACAGCCGTTCAAACTGCCTGCGGATGGTATGGTCCGCCGGCCACGACAGGCTGGCGCGATAGTGCTCCATGCGTTGCCGTAGCGCCCCCAGCCGTCGCTGCCGCAAGTTGGTCTGCGCGATAGCCTGGATCGAGGCGGCGTTGAGAAACGTCAGCCCGGAGAACAGGAACGTCGGCATGGTGCGGCCATAATCCGGCATGGGATCGTCCAGCAGCAGCACGCGATACGCCAGGCAGCGGACTTCCTCATCCGGATGGCGCGCCAGCGATTCCAGCCGCCGCCGGATCACCTGCGCCAGGCGGTCGTCGGTGCGGCTGATCTGCGCCCCCAACTTATCCACCGCTTGTAACGCCGTATCAGGTGTGCCGTACAGCGCACGTGTCACCAACCGGTTCACCTGGAACAGGCGCTGGTCGGCCTGCTCCCTGGGCTGAATCACTTCCGGGTTGCCCCTGCGGTCCGAGAATGTCTTATCCAGGAACTGCTGATCGGAGATGTTCTTCAGGCGGACATCCCAGCCCTCCTTGCAGGGACAGAACGCAATCAACTCCCGGTTGCCCACCCAGGCTTGCGGTTGACGCGCCAGCGCGCCCAGGTCGATGTATTCCTGCTTGCTGAAGTCAACGCAATACTCCATATCGCCGATCAGGTACCATCCCGCTTCGGATAGCGGCTGGATCTTCAGGTGAATGTCGCGCGCGGTGTCATGCAGCCCCGTGGAATTCACTTCGAGATCCGTCTCCAGCAATCCCAGGTCACGGTAGAACCAGCGCGGAATCCGGACCTTGATCTCCCCCACATCGAGCTGGATATAGTTCTTCTTGTACAGCTCTTTGATGACGGGATCGAAGTTCTTGGTGATGATCTTGCGACGGAAGGTGCCCTTCGGGGTCAGCTCGCCCTTGTCGGCTGAGAAGTCACGCTCCAGCACACTGAAATTGACCACACGCTCATAGGGCGGCAGCGACCGGTTGGCGGTGGCGATGATCTGGTGGTAATAATCGTCCCGGGCCTCCCCGGAGGGAAACTCCACGTCATCCGCTTCGTCGGGCTCCTCAGGCACGATCAACAGAACGTTATACGCCCGGCCATCGCCCACCAGGAACGTGCTCTTGATCCCCGGCACGCCGCGGAACTTCTTCTCCACCTTCTGAGGCGACACCGTCTGCCCGCGGTTGTTCTTGTAGATGTCCTTGATCCGGTCCACGATCTCGTAGTGACCGTTGTCCAGCTCGCGGAACAGGTCGCCGGTCTTGAGCCAGAACGTGTCATTGGGGTCAATTGCGGGCAGGTCTTCCTTTTTAGTGGGCTTCTCTTTCAGGTAGCGCGCGATGTAGGGACCGGCGAGCTGGAGTTCGCCCTCTTTGCTGAGCCGTGCTTCGATGCCCGGCAGAGGAACGCCGACCGAGTTGTCCACATATTCCCCCGGCGGGGTCATGGTGATGCCGCCGGTGGCCTCGGTCATACCGAATCCGCTGCACAGCTCCACATCGTGCCGCCGGTAGAAATGAAACACCTTGGGCGACAGATACCCCGCCGCCGAAAGCCCCCAGTGCAGTTTGCCGCCCGTGACTTCATGGAACGCCTTCGCCACCTCCTCCGCGCCTGCGGTCTCGCCCGCCATCTCCAGGCATTTGTCCTGGATCTGGATCCAGCGCAACGGGATGCTGATCAGGCCGGTGGGCCGCACTTCCGGCAACCGCTTCAGGAAGGTCTCGGCGGTCGGGTTGCCGACAAACACATAGCGGCCCGACCAGTACAACATGCCCAGCATTTCCAGGTAACGGCCGAAGGTGTGGAACAGGGGCAGGTAACACAGCAGCGTTTCATCCGCGCCGACCTTCGGCAGCGCCGCCGCGCGGCAGAAACGTTTCGTCACCAGGTTGAACTGAGAAAACGCCACCCCCTTCGGCAGGCCGGTGCTGCCGGAGGTGAACATCACGGTACACGTGTCATCGAGGCCCAACTGCGGGCGGCCGTTGGTCAGCTTCTTACTCTCGCGCGCGGTCAGCGCCGACAGCTCTTTCTCCAGCGAAACGGTCTCGAGTTCACCGGGCAGGTCGTCCTGTATGAGAAGGATGGTAAACGACAGCTTCCTGTCCTTGCGGATTTCTGCGAGCAGTCGGGCGCGGTCAGCAGTGTCGGTGGCTATGATGGAGATGGACAACCGTTCGATCACCCAGGCGATGACATCCCGCTCCATCGTGGTGGCCAGCGGGGCATTCACGATGCCGTAACACAAACACGCCAGGTCGGTGCAGGCGGTGTTGAGGGAGTTGGAGGCGAAAATCCCCACACGCGGGGCGGCCAGTTCCCCATTCAGCTTGAACAACACCGCCGCAATGTCCTGCACTCTTTGCCGGATCGTACGGAAATTCCATTGCGCCGGCGTATCGCCTTCGTAGGTCTGGAAATAGGTACGGGATGGATAACGGTCCGCCCGGTCCTGCAACATATCGAAGAGGGTGTACTCGGCGGCGCGGACGGCTTCCACCGCCGCATCGGCCCAACGGTTACGGGCTTCTGGACTGCCCAGCGCCTGCAGAAACGCCGGCTCGCCGGTATGGTTGAGAAACGTCAGCCAGTGCTTGCGGGCCAGTTGCTTCGCTCCACGCGTTTTGAGGGTCTTCTCCGCGCATTCGAGCACATGGTGCGCGAGCTCCGGCGTGATCTCCCCGCGCTTCTCGGAAATGTCAAACAACTCCTGGATGGCGTTGCGGCATTGAGTCGTCTTCCTCGGCATTCTCGGCTCCTGATCAGTTGAACGGCTGGACGGTCAAACGTAACCATCATTCCTGTTTGTAGCTTGGCTTGGCTTCGCACCATTGCTACCCATCATATAGTAGTGGTCCATTGCGCCAGCTATGATAGGTTCTGCTTGTCACGGGCGAGTTGGATGCCAGGCGGTTTCGCGCAGATGTAACGGGTTACCTCAAGCGAAACCAACGCCGCAGGCAACCGCCTCGTGACAAGCCCAAAGGGAGCGCGCCTTATCGTCCATAGCTGCGTTGCATCCCTTTGAAATAACCCGCTATGCCTTCAGGGATGCGCCTTGCTCTGAACGATAATGCGCAGCTCAGAACGATTCATAGCTGGCGCAATGGACCAGTAGTTTCCGAAAGCCTAACTCGGTAGACAATCGAAGCGTCATTCCCGCGAAGTAGACTGTCGCAGAATGCGAGAGGAATCTCATTCCCGCGAAGAGCCTGCCCTCGAATGTTGTGATCGGGGGCTGGGATGAGAGTGGCGCCTATTGTGATACAGTCTGGAAGGCGGGAATCTCCTCCCGCCGAATAACCGGTGGAAATCCCCGAACAAGTCGGGGATGATATGCATCGAGTCTTTCTATCGAGAGACACCATAGGTTATAGTAAAATGGTGCGCCGCTCGCACAACTCCTCGCAGAAATGGCTCTCCAGGGAGCTTCTTACCACTGGCGTTCCGCCCGTGAACTCCAGGAAACGCAATCTCCGGGCGTCTGTCAGGCCACCGCAAACAACGCTAACGACCTCGTATATACCAGTAAGCCGTTTTTCGGTTTTGTTCTTTGACGAGACGAGCATACCCTGTTCGTACACGATCATCGAGTAGGGTGCGGCGAAGAGATCAGCTTCGCCGCATCCCTCTCACAGAACCGTACGTACGGGTCGCGTATACGGCTCCTGTTTAC
>CAZYOC010000078.1:0-17691 GCA_964648415.1 uncultured bacterium
TGATCATGTTCTTCACGTAGTCCGCGTGACCCGGACAATCCACGTGCGCGTAGTGACGGTTGTCCGTCTCGTATTCAACGTGCGCCGTCGCAATCGTGATCCCGCGTTCACGCTCTTCAGGAGCGTTGTCGATCGAATCGAACGAGCGAAACGACACGCCCTGGTTCTTCTTCGACAATACCAACGTGATCGCCGCCGTCAACGTCGTCTTACCGTGGTCCACGTGACCAATCGTGCCGATGTTCACATGCGGCTTGGTACGTTCAAACTTCGCCTTCGCCATGGCTGACTCCCTTAATAGCCTCGAATCTTTTTGACTACTTTTTGCTGTTCCTGTTCCGGCAACTGCTCGTAATGGTGGAATTCCATGGTAAACAGCGCCCGTCCCTGGGTCATCGATCTCAGTTCGGTGGCATATCCGAACATATTGGCCAGGGGCACTTCCGCTCTCACTACCTGCGCGTCGCTCCGGGGGGTGATCCCCTGAATACGCGCCCGGCGGCTGTTCATATCGTTCATCACATCGCCCACATACTCTTCCGGGCTGGTGACTTCCAGCGCCATAATCGGCTCAGCCAGATAAACACCCGCATGCGCCACAGCGTCCTTGAACGCCATCGAACCGGCCACGCGGAACGCGATTTCGTTTGAATCCACGTCGTGAGAACTGCCGCCTGTCAAAATCACTTTCACATCGTCAATCGGGAAACCGAGCAACGGCCCCGAACCGACAGCGTCCTGCAGGCCCTTGCGAACCGCAGGGATAAACTCACGCGGGATGTCCCCGCCGATAATCTTGTCCACAAATTCAAATCCGGCGCCCTGTTCAACCGGTTCGATTTCGATTTCCGCATGTCCGTACTGACCGTGCCCACCGGATTGCCGTACAAATTTTCCGACACCCTTTGCAGGCTTGGAAATGCCTTCCTTGTAGGCCACTCGCGGCTGCCCGACATTGCCCTGCACCTCGAACTCACGGAACAGGCGATCCAAAATGATTTCCAGGTGCAGCTCGCCCATGCCGCTGATGTGCGTCTGTCCCGATTCCTCGTCATACGTTACCGAGAAGGTGGGATCCTCTTCCGTCAGCTTCCGCAGGCTGTCCAGCAGGTGCTCTTCGTCGGCCTTGCTCTTGGGCTCGATCGCACGCGTGATCACCGGCTTGGGGAAAGTCAGCTCTTCGAGGACAATCGGATCACTCTTTTCCGACAGCGTGTCCCCTGTGGCGGTTTCTTTCAGCCCCACCAGCGCCACAATCCCGCCGGCGTGGACTTCCTTGCGCTCTTCCCGCTTGTTGGCGAACATCTCCAGGATCCGGCTGATCCGGAGCTTCTTGCCCGTGCGGGAATTGATCACCATCTGTCCTTCATGCAGCACGCCGGAATAAATCCGGGCGTATGTCAACCTGCCCACATACGGGTCGGTGACAATTTTGAACGCCAGTCCGCAGAAAGGCTCGTCGTCTTGCTGATGACGAAACTCGTCCTTTTCCGTGTGTGGATTGATCCCCTTAACAGGCCCCATATCCGCCGGGCTTGGCAGGTAATAGACGATGGCATCCAGCAGACGCTGCACACCCTTGTTCTTGTAGCTGGATCCGCAGAACACCGGCACAATCTCGTTGTCCAGGGTTGCCTTGCGAATCGCGGCGCGCAAATCGTCTTCCGGGATCTCCTGCTCTTCCAGGAACAACTCCATCAGCTTGTCATCGTAATCGCTGATGGCTTCCAGCATCTTCTCGCGATGTTCTTTTGCCTGATCCATCAGGTCATTGGGAATTTCTCCCTCGTCCCATTTGAGACCCTGGGTCTCTTCGCTGTACCAGACCGCCTTCATCCGAACCAGGTCAATCAGGCCATTGAACATCGCGCCCTGTCCCATCGGGATCTGCAGGGGAATGGGGACCGAACCGAACCGGTCGGCGATCATCTCCACCGCGCGGTAGAAATCGGCGCCGACGCGATCCATCTTGTTGATGTAGGCAATCCGGGGGACGTGATACTTGTCCGCCTGGCGCCACACGGTTTCCGACTGCGGTTCAACTCCTCCGACCGCGCAGAACAGCGCCACCGCGCCGTCGAGCACCCTCAAGCTGCGCTCCACCTCGGCGGTGAAGTCCACATGCCCGGGCGTGTCAATCAGGCAGAGCCGGTGATCGTTCCACTCGGTGGTGATGGAGGCGGAAGTGATGGTGATGCCACGTTCCTTCTCCTGATCCATCCAGTCGGTCAGGGCGCCGCCATCATGCACCTCGCCCATGCGGTGAATCCGGCCCGTGTAGTACAGGATCCGCTCGGTCGTGGTGGTCTTGCCGGCGTCGATGTGCGCCATAATTCCGAAATTACGGATGCGCTCCATCGGCCACAGCCGACCGCCGTTACCGCCGCTTTTCCCGTTCTTTTTGTGTTTACTCTGGGCCATCGTTCCTTACCATGGAATTCCGCTTGTCACAGAACGTCTGTGCTTCGCTTCTTACCAGCGGAAGTGTGCGAACGCGCGGTTCGCTTCCGCCATCTTATGGGTATCTTCTTTCTTCTTGATCGTGGAGCCTTCGCTCTTGGCGGCTGCGAGGAACTCCGCGGCCAGATTCTCCGCCATGTTGGCGCCGGTGCGACCCTTGGCGTACTGCAGGATCCAACGGGTGGCGAGCGCCTGGGCTCGCTCTGAACGCACCTCCATCGGCACCTGATAGGTGCTGCCGCCGACACGCCGGCTCTTGACCTCAAGCATCGGCCGGGCGTTCTTCATCGCCTGCCGGAAGGTCTCCAGCCCCTTGCCGCTGGTGCGCTGATCCATGATGTCGATCGCATCATAGAAAAGCCCTTCCGCCACCGACTTCTTGCCGCGTTCCATCAAATTGTTGATGAACTTGGCCACATCCGTGGCGCTGAATTTCGGGTCCGGGAGTATCTCCCGTTTATCCGCACGTTTCCGCCTGGACATATCCTTCTCCCCCGCTGAACGGGTTCCTGTTTCTACGCAGGCCTTTCGGCTCTACTTCTTTTTCCGCTTCGCGCCGTACTTGCTGCGCCCGCAATTGCGATCATCCACACCCGAAGCGTCAAGTGTGCCGCGAATGATGTGATACCGCACACCCGGCAAATCCTTGACACGACCGCCGCGGATCAACACAATCGAGTGCTCCTGCAGGTTGTGCCCCTCGCCGGGGATGTACGCCGTCACCTCGATCCCGTTGGTTAAACGGACACGAGCCACCTTGCGCAACGCCGAATTCGGCTTCTTTGGGGTCGTGGTGTAGACACGAGTACAGACACCGCGCCGTTGCGGACAATTCTGCAACGCCGGCGCACTGGTCTTCTTGACCTGCATCTTCCGCCCGTATCTCACCAACTGATTGACCGTCGGCATAGCCGCTCCTACAACAATCTACTATGACTATCTATCTTTTTCTTAACAACTTAAACAGTACCCAAACAAACGGGTCACACTTCTTGGCGCCTCTGCCGCGCGCCCTGCTTTTTTCTCGTTTCGCCCACTCAACTTGCTGTTCTTTGAGAACTAAGCCCTGTCTCGGATTGGGCAAAATGAAGCGAAAGACGCGCACGGGCGTCTCTCGCCAGGTCGTCTCCATTTCAAAACTCACGTTGCCGAGCTCGCGAAAGCGGCCGCCGGTTGGAGACGAGGTCACCAAACGGCCGTCACACCCCGGCCATCCCGTATAGATCACCGATTGTAAGCACAGTGACCCTGAAAGTCAAGCCCTACTCAGAGTCCTTCTCCTGCGGAGACTCGCTTTCCGACTCATCCTCCGGCGTCTCGTCCGCCTTTTCTTCCGCCTCTTCCGCGTCTTCCGCGTCGTCCTTCGCCTCGCTGCTCAACTCGTCCTGAGTCTTGATCTCGCCCAGCGACGCCGGCGCGTCAAATAACGGCGGTTCCGGAGCCGGGCCTTCAATCTCCCAGCCGCCATCTTCGTCGTCGTTGTCTTCGTCGTCATCATCCGAGAACGAAAAATCACCGTTCTCTTCCGCTTCCCGGCGGGCGCGTTCCTGCTGCAAACGCAACAGCTCCGCTTCCTGCTTCGCCTGCCGCTTCAGCTCTTCTTCTTCCTCGTTGACCACGTCAATCTGCTGGTACTGCCGCAACCCGGTGCCGGCAGGAATCAGGTGACCGATGATCACGTTTTCTTTCAGCCCGCGCAGCTCATCGGTCTTGCGTTCGATGGCCGCTTCGGTCAGTACGCGCGTGGTCTCCTGGAACGACGCCGCAGAGAAGAAGGATTCCGTAGACAGACTCGCCTGGGTGATCCCCAGCAGCAGCGGCTGGTACAGCGCCGGCTTGGCCGAAC
This sequence comes from uncultured bacterium, assembly GCA_964648415.1. Lineage (GTDB taxonomy): Bacteria > Electryoneota > Electryoneia > Electryoneales > Electryoneaceae. The sequence continues at coordinate 4,307 of CAZYOC010000078.1, forward strand.
GGCCCACCGGGATCTGCAAGTCGAGCTTCTTCAGGCGACGTTCTTCGCGCGAAACCTCCGCACGGTCCACGATTTGATCTTCATGGAACCGGCTGTCGCCGACGGTCTCGATCACGTATTTCCCGGCGATGTCGCGGTTGGTCCGGCTCAAGCGGTGCAGGTCCACCTGGTCGCCTTCGAGGAAGCGGGTGTCGCCCGGATCCTCCACCTTCACGCGCTGCATCATCTGGCGCACGATCACCTCGATGTGCTTATCCGCGATACGCACACCTTGCAGACGGTAGACCGCCTGGATCTCGTTGACCAGATATTCCTGCACACGCGCGGGGCCGAGGACGCTCAGGATGTCCTGCGGCGCAACGGAACCTTCACAAAGCCGCTCGCCCGCGGTGACGTATTCGCCTTCATGCACCAGAATGTGCTTCCCGTAAGGCACCTGATAGGTGAATTCCTTGTTGTCGGGCGTAACGATGGTGATCTCGCGGTAGCCTCGCTTCATCTTGCCGAACCGCACGGTCCCGTCGACCTCGGTGATCACCGCCGGGTCCTTGGGGCGACGGGCTTCAAACAGCTCAGCCACTCGCGGCAGACCGCCGGTAATGTCCTTGGTCTTGTGGCTTTCACGAGGAATCTTGACCAGCGCCTGTCCCGCCTTGACCTCTTCGCCGTCTTCCACGTCCATGTAACTGCTGGTCGGCAACACATACTGACCGACCTTGTTGTCGCCGTCCATCAGGAAGATGGTCGGGTTCAGCTTGCGCTGGCCCGGAGCCTCGATAATCACCTGTGTCTTCTTGCCGGTGTAATCGTCGACCTCTTCACGCATGGTCAAACCGGCCTTGATGTCATGATACCGCACCTTACCCGACTGGGTGGCGATAATCGACATGGAGTAGGCGTCCCACTTGAACAGCACCTGCCCCGGATCGACCTTCTGGCCGTCCTGGCAGAGCACCGTGGCGCCGTAAGGCACCGTGTAGCGGGCGATCACACGGTTCTTCTCGTCGAACAGTTTCACCACGCCGTTACGGCGGATGGTGATGTATTTCTTGCCGTCAATCGCATCGGGATCGAAATCGTTCGGATCCACGTCCTGTTCGATCACGTGCATGTTCTCGAAATGGACCGTACCCTCGTTTCGGGCGGTCACCTGGGAATCGGCGGCAATGCGGGCCGCCGTACCACCGATGTGGAAGGTTCGCAGGGTAAGCTGGGTTCCCGGCTCACCGATGGACTGGGCGGCGATCACACCCACCGACTCACCATGGTCCACCACCTGCCCGTTGGTCAGGTTGATCCCGTAGCACTTGGCGCAAACGCCGCCGTCGGTTTCACACGTCAGTACGGACCGAATCTTCACCTTGTCGATTCCGCTGGTGGCGATCTTGTCCGCTTCTTCGTGGCCGATCATCATGTTGCGGGACAACACGATTTCACCGGATTCGGGGTGCACAACATCTTCCGCCGTGACACGGCCAAGAATGCGTTCGAACAGCTGCTCGTGGACCTCTTCACCTTCCTTCTGCGCCTGGACCTCGATGCCGCGCAACGTGCCGCAATCGTCCTCGACCACAATCACGTCCTGCGCCACGTCCACCAGGCGACGGGTCAGGTATCCGGCGTCAGCCGTCTTCAACGCGGTGTCGGCCAGACCCTTACGAGCGCCGTGTGTTGAAATAAAGTACTCCAACACCGACAGGCCTTCCTTGAAGTTGGCCACAATCGGCGACTCGATGATTTCACCCTTCTGCCCGGTCATGGTCTTCTGCGGCTTGGCCATCAGACCACGCATCCCGGCGAGCTGGCGAATCTGGTCCTTGGACCCACGAGCGCCGGAGTCGGCCATCATGAAGATCGGGTTGAAGCCGTCACGGTCCTTGCGCATGTGCCGGAACATCACCTCAGCCACATCCGATGTCGTATGTGTCCAGATATCAATGATCTTGTTGTAACGTTCGCCGTCGGTGATAATACCCATCTCGTACTGCGACTGGATCTCATCGACCTCTTCCTGCGCGGTGCCCACCAGCCCCTTCTTCTCGTCGGGAATGTTGACGTCGGTCAGGCCCACGGACAGGCCGCCGCGTGTCGACTGGGCGAACCCGAGCTTCTTCAGGTTGTCCAGGAACTCTGCGGTTTCAGCGTTGCCGACCCGGCGGTGGCAGTCGGCGATGATCTCGCCCAACCGCTTCTTCGCCAATTCCTCATTGTAGAAGGTATCCTTACGCACCTTCTCGGGGATGATGCGGTTGAACAGCACCCGCCCCGGCGTGGTTTCGATGTACTTGTCCTTGATGCGGACGTAGATCTTGGCGTGCTGCGAGACCTTTTCAAGGTTCAGCGCGACGATCACCTCGTCGGGGGAAGCGAAGAACATGCCCTCGCCCTTCGCGTTGGGCTTCATCTTGGTCAGGTAGTAGCAGCCCAGCACCATGTCCTGCGAGGGCACGGTAATCGGGCGGCCGTTGGCAGGGTGCAGAATGTTCTGCGCCGCCAGCATCAGCAGACGCGCTTCAAGTTGAGCCTCAAAGGAAAGAGGCACATGCACCGCCATCTGGTCGCCGTCGAAGTCGGCGTTGAACGCGGTACAGACCAGCGGGTGAAGCTGGATCGCCTTGCCCTCGATCAGCAGCGGCTGGAAGGCCTGGATGCCGAGACGGTGCAGGGTCGGTGCGCGGTTCAGCATCACCGGGTGGTTCTCGATGATCTCTTCCAGGATACCCCAGACCACCTCGTCGCGGCGCTCCACCATCCGTTTGGCGGACTTGACCGTCTTGGCGTATTCCTGCTCGATCAGCTTGCGGATAATGAACGGCTTGAACAGCTCGATGGCCATGTCCTTGGGCAGACCGCACTCATGCAGTTTCAAGTGCGGACCGACCACGATCACGCTACGGCCGGAATAGTCGACACGCTTGCCCAACAGGTTCTGACGGAAGCGGCCCTGCTTGCCCTTCAGGTTGTCGGACAGGCTCTTCAGAGGCCGGTTGCCGTCGCTGCGAACCGCGACCGACTTGCGGCCGTTGTCATACAAACTGTCCACCGCTTCCTGCAACATGCGCTTCTCGTTGCGCAGAATCACTTCCGGCGCCTTGATCTCCATCAGCCGCTTCAGACGGTTGTTGCGGATGATCACGCGACGGTAGAGATCGTTCAGGTCGCTGGTGGCGAAGCGGCCGCCCTCGAGAGGGACCAACGGTCGCAGGTCCGGCGGAATCACCGGCACCACGCTCAACACCATCCACTCAGGACGAGTGGGGTCCTTGTGAGGTGCTTCACGGATGGCTTCTACCACGCGCAGCCGCTTGATGGCGTCCTGCTTCCGCTGAACACTGGTCTCGTCGCGCACCTGCCGGCGAAGCGTTACCGAGAGCTCTTCCACGTCGATCCGCCGGAGCAGATCCCGCACCGCCAGCCCGCCCGTCCGGGCGATGAACCGTTCCGGGCTGTCTTCCGGGAGCTGCGCGTTGGTCGGACCGTACTCAGCCATTATCTCCAGGTACTCGGACTCGGTCATCAAGTCCATTTCCTTCCGACCCGTGTTGCCCGGCTGGATGACCACGTAATTCTCGTAGTAGATCACCCGTTCCAGCTCGCGTACCGCCATACCGAGCAGATACCCGATTTTGGAGGGCATGGACTTGAAGAACCAGATGTGGACCACGGGCACGGCCAGCTTGATGTGGCCCATGCGCTTGCGGCGGACATCCTTGCGGGTCACTTCCACGCCGCAACGGTCGCAGATGATACCCTTGTACCGGATGCCGCGGTACTTGCCGCAGTGACACTCCCAGTCCTTCGTCGGACCGAAGATCTTCTCGGAGAAGAGACCGTCCTTCTCCGGTTTGTAGCTACGGTAGTTGATCGTCTCGGGTTTCGTCACCTCGCCGTAACTGCGCGCCAGGATCATCTCCGGGCTGGCCAGGTTGATCGAAATCTTGCTGAACTGCTTGATCTCGTTGTCTTGTCGGGTCTGACTAGACTGAAGCACGGTTTCCTCCGCTTGCCCTGTACCGGTCAAACGTCAATGGCTACAAGTGGTAATCCAAAATTCTCCATAGCCTGTGTAACACTTAAAACAAAAAAATCTTCTGTACTATCCAAGTCGTTCAGTAACATCGCGTTGTGCAGAATTGATCGATATTTGTTCTGCACCAGTGTGGTTAATTGAATATCTCCAGGATTGTTTTTATAGATAATCATAACTTTTTTGTTGGCCACATTGCTGTATTGTCGAGCCTTATCAGGTATAATATCCTTGACTTCACAAACACAGTCCATTTTCAACCAGACGGCATTCAAAACTGCAAAAGTATCTCTTACTTTATTTCTGATTTTATCAAGATCAGATTCTCGCGGTGGTGTTCTTTTCATTTCCAACAAATAAAGCGTATTGCTTTTTTCATTCCAGTAAATACAATCTACATCTGATAGTTTCTCCCTTAAATTATCCAAACTACAAATTGTATCACCTCGAAACACATGATTTTGATTCTCGAGTTGTGTTTCTTCAAATTCAATTTCCGATCCGACTTCTTTACATTTCATTTTTTCATCCCTATTTCAAGATCCTTATTGTAGAGCTCCATTGAAACATCCAATATCGGGTTGTCAGGAATACCACCTCTTAAATCATAAATTGAATATGTAATAATATCTTTTTCTCTTAACAAACTACAAATTTGTATTTCCGTATCATTTTCTCTAGCTAGTAATTCCAATGTTTTTATAACAAAATAATCGTGTGTTGCCATAAATATTGATACACCATTCTTACTGAGTGCAAATAAGACTTCCATTAGCTTCTTTATCGCAGCAGGATGCAAATTAACTTCTGGTTCATCAAAATAAAGCAACGTATTATCTTGAATGATCCTGTTTCTTATCAATAAGTCTAATTCGCTAATTTTCTTAACACCTTCGGCGACCTGACTCATACTATAGCGAGCATTTTTTATTTTATAAACATATTCATCTTTCTCATATCTTATTTCACCCTCAAATAATGATGTTAAACTATCAAGAACATCTTTCAAATAAGCTGGTGCTTTATTGTCGACAGTATTTACTCGCAGAAATTTGATCAAATCATAATAAGTATCATCAAAATCGGGTATGCTCATAGTCTCACGTGTAGCTCCTATTGCGCCCAAGAAAGTTAACACCTCCTTTGGTGGAATAAAAATAGACCGAATTGAATCATTGCACTTTGCTTGTTGTGATGCTGCACTAATCCGCTTTGTCGCTTGTCTGTTGATTTGCAAATAGTATCTAGATAAGTCAACCTTGACACCTATTTCTCCTGAAGATTTTGATCCTTTTCGAACAAGTCCGCCTAGCTCCCATCTTCCTTTTAGTCCCGGCTGGAATACCCATAACAACTTGTTCGAGATCACATCACGCCATTCAGGATTATCTGCTTTTTTTCTGCCAGAATATTCCTCTATGCTTTTGGAGATTGAATACAATAACCTTAGCAGATAGCTTTTACCAGTGTTATTCTCACCAATAATGACATTAATCGGCGCAGGTTTGTCCCAGGTAAACTCCTCAAACACACCAATGTTCTTCAGCTTAATCTCTGAGAACATGGTTACCTCCTTCAACAAACCTGTCTATACCCACTGGTATAAAGCGTCCGAGTTACCGACTTCTACTGGTCTTTTTCAATACTGGATTCCTGCTTTCGCAGGAATGACACCCTCGGGGTCAATCAACAATACTGGAGTCAAATAACAACACCGGAGTCAATCAACATTGAGCTTCAAGAACTGCTGCTGTTCACATTCTCCAGTATATCAACTTGCCTGGATTCCTGCTTTCGCAGGAATGACACCTCCGGATACTTCTTGAGTCCTAATCCAAATCTATTCCAATCGGGGATGGTCGTCCCCGATTGGAATAGTGAATCATCACTCGAGTTTCACGTCCAGCCCCAGGCCCATCAGCTCGTTCATGAGCACGTTGAAGCATTCCGGTGTGCCCGGACCCGGCAGGTTTTCGCCCTTTACGATGGCCTCGTAGGTGCGGGCGCGCCCCTGTACATCGTCCGACTTCACCGTCAGCATCTCCTGCAGGGTGTGAGCCGCGCCGTACGCTTCCAGCGCCCAGACCTCCATCTCACCGAAGCGCTGGCCGCCGAACTGCGCCTTGCCGCCCAACGGCTGCTGGGTGATCAACGAGTACGGGCCGATGCTCCGGGCATGAATCTTGTCGTCCACCAGGTGAGACAGCTTCATCATGTAGATCTGGCCCACGGTGGTTTTCTGATGGAACTCTTCGCCGCTGAGGCCGTCATAAAGCTGTACCTGTCCGGCGGCCGGCAACCCGGCTTCCTTCAGCTCGTTTTCCACATCTTCCAACGTGGCGCCGTCGAATACCGGGGTCGCATAATGCTTGCCCATCTTATCGCCGGCCCAGCCCAACACCGTCTCAAAGATCTGCCCGATGTTCATACGGCTGGGTACGCCCAACGGGTTCAGGATGATGTCCACCGGAGTACCGTCGTTCAGGAACGGCATATCTTCCTGGGGGACGATCTTGCCGACGACGCCCTTGTTCCCGTGGCGACCGGCCATCTTGTCGCCCACCGACAGCTTCCGGCGCTGGGCGATGTAGACCTTCGCCAACTGCAGGATACCGCTCGGCAGCTCGTCGCCCACCTGGATCTTGTGGATTCGGTTGCTGTGGTCGACTTCGGACTGGGCGGTCGCTTCACGGTAATCGTGCAGAGCATACCGCGCCAGCACGCTGGATTCTTCATCCACGCACCAGTCGACATCGTCCGGAATGTGCTCCAGCACCAGGCCGTCGATAATGTCTTCCGTGTACACCGTACCGTCTTTCACCAGCACGCTGTCATCTTCCACCGAGCGGATTTCCAGCGCCGTGCGGCCCACCAGCACGTTCTTCAGCGAATCGTAGCACCGCTTGCGGAGCATCTTCTGCTCGCGTTCCAGATCCTCGTTGATCTGGGCGATGGTCTCTTTGTCACGGCGGCGGGTTTCCGCGTCCTTCTTCTTGCGGCTGAACAGCTTCGTGTCAATCACGATGCCGTACATCCCCGGATGCGCCCGCAGACTGGCGTCCTTCACATCGCCGGCCTTGTCGCCGAAGATCGCCTTCAGCAGCTTGTCTTCCGGCGTCAGATCGGTTTCGCCCTTCGGCGTCACCTTGCCCACCAGGATGTCGCCCGCCTTAGTGATGGCGCCTGCCCGGATGATGCCGTTCTCATCCAGGTTCTTCGTCGCCTCTTCGGAGACGTTCGGGATTTCCGAGGTCAACTCTTCCTTGCCGCGCTTCGTCTCCCGGACCTGCAACTCCAGCTCCTCGATCCGAATGCTGGTGAAGATGTCGTCCTTGACAATGCGTTCGGAAATGATGACCGAGTCCTCAAAGTTATAGCCGTGCCAGGGCATGAAGGCCACCAGCACGTTGCGGCCCAGCGCCAGTTCGCCGCGGTCCGTCGCCGGACCGTCCGCGATCACCTGCCCGGCCCGCACGAACTGCCCCACCTTCACCAGCGGACGCTGGTTGATGCAGGTGTCCTGGTTGGTGCGGATGAACTTCTGCATGCGATAGGTCAGGAAGCTGCTGGGCAACTCGGACTGCCGTTCCTTGGACACGCCTTTCCGCCGGGCTTCGACCACGATTTTGCGGGAGTCGACATACCGGACAACGCCGTCGCTGTCGACACGCACTGTTTCTCGCGAGTCTTCCGCAGCCTTCTTCTCCATGCCGGTCCCCACAATCGGGGCGGCCGGCACCAACAGCGGCACGGCTTGGCGCTGCATGTTGGAGCCCATCAACGCACGGTTGGCGTCGTCATGCTCCAGGAATGGCACTAAAGACGCCGCCACCGACACGATCTGGTGCGGAGCCACGTCCATGTAATCGATCTCTTCAGGAGTCTTTACCGGGTATTCCGCACGGTACCGGCACTTGACTCTTTCGTTCTTAAACGAACCATCTTCGTCCAGAGGAGCATTCGCCTGAGCGATCACGTACTTGTCTTCGTCGTCCGCCGACAGATACTCGATCTGCTTGGTCACCTTGCCGTTCTTCACCTTTCGGTAGGGCGTCTCCACGAAGCCCAGGTTGTTGAAGCGCGCATAGGTGGTCAGACTCGAAATCAGGCCGATGTTCGGCCCTTCCGGTGTTTCAATCGGGCACAACCGGCCGTAGTGCGTGTAGTGTACGTCACGAACCTCGAACCCGGCGCGTTCACGTGTCAAACCGCCCGGCCCCAACGCCGACAAGCGGCGCTTGTGGGTCAGCTCGGTCAGGGGGTTCACCTGGTCCATGAACTGGCTGAGCTGGTTCGTGCCGAAGAAAGTGTTGATCACGCTGGAAATGGTGCGAACATTGACCAGATCCTGCGGTTGCAGCTTCTCCGAGTCCCGGACGTTCATCCGTTCCTTGATGGTCCGCGCCATGCGGCTGAAAGCCACCGAGAACTGGTTGGAAAGCTGTTCGCCCACGGTCCGAACACGACGATTCCCCAGGTGATCGATGTCATCAGTTTCACGCTTGTTGTTTTTCAGCAGCAACACGTACTTGACGATGGCGACTACATCTTCCTGGGTCAGGATCGTGGTTTCACGCGGGACATCCAGGTCCAGCTTGATGTTGATCCGGTAGCGGCCGACCGCGCCCAGATCATACCGTTTATCATCGAAGAACAGCCGCAGCAGTAGCTTGCGGGCGGTCTCGATGTCGGGCGAATCGCCGGAGCGCATTTCCCGGTAAATGTATTCCAGCGCCTCTTCTTCGCTGCCGGTCTTGTCCTTGGCCAGCGTGTTGTGCAGGATGGAGAGGCTCAGCTCGTTCTCTTTGCCCCGCACGCGCTTCAGCAACGGAATCCGGCGGATCTTGGCGCGTTTCATCTTCTTCAGGATCTCGTCGCTGAACTCATCATCTTTTTCGGCGAGAACCTCACCTGTCTCTTCGTCGATCAGGTCATCGACAACCTTCCGGCCGAAGTACGACTCGATCTCCTTGCGGCTGATCGGCACATCTTCACAGAAGCCGAAAGCTTGCAGAATCTCGGAGTCGCTGCTCAGTCCGATGGCGCGCAGGAACGTGGTCACCGGGAACTTGCGGCGGCGGTCGATGTAGACAAAGATGACGTTGTTGATGTCCGTCGTAAACTCGATCCAGCTTCCGCGGAAGGGAATGATCCGTGCGGAGAAGATCGTGGTTCCGTTGGGGTGAATCGAGGACGAGAAGAAGACACCGGGGCTACGGTGCAACTGGCTGACGATGACCCGTTCGGCGCCGTTGATAATGAAGGTGCCGCGGTCCGCCATCATCGGCAGATTGCCCATGTAGACGTCGGATTCGATGGTCTCTTCAAACTCGTCGGCGTCGTCCGAATCGCCCCGGCTGGACAGCCGCAGCTTGGCTTTCAGGGGCACCGTGTAGCTGACACCGCGCTCCTTGCATTCCTCTACCGTGTACTTGGGCGCCTCGACGAAATAGTCCACAAATTCGAGGATGTGTTCTTCCCGGTTGTCCACGATGGGAAAGATGGTGTTGAAGACTTCCTGCAAGCCCTTGTTGGCCCGTTCTTCGGGCAGAACATCGGGCTGGAGGAAATCGTCGAAAGACTTGACCTGGACTTCCAGCAGATCGGGGATTTCCAGCACGCTGTCAATCCGCGAGAAACTGTGTCGCTGAATCGGGTCCTTCTTCTGCACCGCGACCTCCTTATGCGACGGACACGCTTACCAGGGTATCGGACAAGAAAAAGCGGAGCCCACCACCCTGCGCGGTGGGCCCGCTCTCAAACGGTGAATATGTAACTCGTGGCGTCTGAGCCATCAATTACTTCAGCTCCACAACACCGCCGACTTCTTCGATCTTGCTCTTGATCTCTTCGGCCTCTTCCTTGCTCGCGCCTTCCTTGACCGGCTTGGGGGCCGACTCGACCAAGTCCTTGGCCTCTTTGAGGCCCAGACCGGTGATCGGACGGATAACCTTGATGACCTGGATCTTCTTCGGACCGGCTTCCTTCAGAATGACGTCGAATTCGGTCTGTTCTTCTTCGGCTTCCGCCGCAGCTTCACCGCCGCCGGCCGGCATCGCGCCCGCCGCCATCACCGGAGCCGCCGCCGTCACGCCGAACTCCTCTTCCAACGCGTTCTTCAGCTCGACCAGTTCGAGCACCTTCATGTTCTTGATTTTTTCAATCAGCTCTTCCACGACATGCCTCCTTAAGGTTGTGTACAGGCCTTCCGCGGCACATTAAGGCGCAAGCGGCATCACTCACACCCGCCGGCTTCTTCAGGCGGCTGTACCCTCTTCTTCCTGCTTCTTCTGAATGACGGCGTCCAGAACGCCGACGAAACTGCGCACCGTCTCGTTCAACACGCCCACGAACTCCGTCAGAGGACTGCTGATACCGCCCACGATGTAGGCGTAAAGCTGTTCCACCGGCGGAATATCTTTCAACTTGTCAATGTCTTCCGGACCGTAAAACTCGCCATCGACAATCCCGCCCTTAAACGCGGGCTTCTCGATCTTGAGATCCTTCTGAAAATCAGCGATCACCTTGACCGGCCGGACCGGATCATTGAACCCCAGCGCCATCGCAGTCGGCCCCTTCAGGACCGGGATCAGCTGCTCCAGCAGGTTTTCGTAGCCCCTGTTGCTCAGGGCGATCTTGGTCAGGGTGTTCTTCGCCACCAGCAGGTTGGTCTCGCCGGCGTTAAAGAAACGGCTCCGCAGGTCGTTGATCTGAGCCACGGACAGGCCGCTGAAATCGGTAAAGATGATCCCTTCCGCCTTCGCCACGATCTCTTCGAGTTGGGCGACGGTTTCTTTCTTCTCCGGATTCGGGATGGTTTCGTATGCCATGATGTTCTCCATCGTCATCAGGGTGCATGGCCCCGAGGTTACTTGGCCATTTCGCGCATGACTGTGCGATCGACCTTAATGCCCGGGCCCATGGATGAGGATACGTTGATCTTGCGGACGTACGCGCCCTTGGAGGCCGCGGGACGCATCCGCATCAGGGTGCGCATCATCGCCAGCACGTTATCCTTCAGCTGCTCAGCCGTGAACGACGCTTTGCCGACGCCCACATGAATGATGCCGTATCGGTCCACGCGGAAATCAATCCGCCCGGCTTTCACCTCGGACACCGCCTGGCCCACGTCAAACGTGACCGTACCGGTCTTCGGGTTCGGCATCAGCCCACGAGGCCCCAGCACACGACCCAGCTTACCCACGTCGCGCATCGCATCCGGAGTGGCGATCACCACATCAAAGTCGAACCAGCCGCCCTGGATCTTCTCGATGTACTCCTCGTACCCCACATAATCCGCGCCGGCTTCTTTCGCCTCCGCCTGCTTCTCGCCCTTGGTGAGGACGAGTACGCGGACGGTTTTGCCGGTGCCGTGAGGCAGGGTTACAGTGCCACGCACCATCTGATCCGCCTTCCGGGGGTCTACGCCCAGGTTGACGGTCAGCTCTACGGTCTCGTCAAACTTCGTCTTACTCGCGTTTTCCTTGACTAACTCAAGGCTTTCGTCGAGCTGGTACTCGCGGACGCGGTCAATCTTGCTCGCCGCATCCTTCCAGCGTCGGCTACGTTTCATGGTTTTACTCCACGGCCTCGACCAACACACCCATCGACCGCGCGGTGCCGGCGATGATCTGCATCGCGGCTTCCACGGTGTGAGCGTTCAGGTCCTGCATCTTAAGTTCCGCGATCTTGCGGAGTTGATCTTGTTTCAAGGTACCCACCTTCACAGCGTGTGGTTCCGGCGACCCCCTGTCCAGCTTCATCGCTTCCTTGATCAGGTACGACGCCGGCGGGGTCTTGGTAATGAAGGTGAACGACGAATCGGTGAAAATGGACATTTCCACCGGGATCAATACGCCCGGCTGGTCCTGTGTCTTGGCGTTGAACTGCTTGACGAACTCCATGATGTTCACGCCTTGCGGACCCAGGGCGGTACCGACCGGAGGAGCCGGGGACGCTTGCCCGCCGGGAACCACCAGCTTCACCATCGCTTTGACTTTCTTCGCCATCGTATCCTCATCCGGTTACGGTTTTGTGCTCAAACCTAACAGCTTGTTTTCCACCATTTTCGCCTTCCCTGACAGCGCAAAGAGATCCAACCCGTCCGCCTCGCGCCTCCGGGAAGGACTGCTCTGGTATAGTGCTCCGTTGCGCCAGGGGGCCTCGTCAGGAATTCTCGCTGAAGTCGGTGCTGACCTGAAGGAAGTCCACCTCCACCGGCGTCTCGCGTCCGAAAATCGACACCAGCACCTTCAGCTTCCGCTTCTCCTCGTTGATCTCAGTAATGGCGCCCTGGAATTCCTTGAACGGCCCGTCGATGATCTTCACCTTGTCGTCGACGCCGAACGGAATCTCCATGGTGGTCGTGCCGGCGGTCTCTTCGACCCGGCCGAAAATCCGGTCCACCTCCGCCTGCTGAATCGGCTGCGGTTCATTGCCCGTGCCACCGATGAAGCCGATCACACCCGGAGTATTCGTCACAAGGTGCTTCGTCTCCTTCGTCAACTTCATCTCGATCAGGATGTAGCCCGGGAAGAACGACCGCTTCTTGACCCGCTTGCGGCCGTCACGCATCTCGATCACATCTTCTGTCGGGATCAATACCCGGCCCAGCAGATCCTGGTATCCCAGACGCTCCACCTCGCGCTCCATGTACTCCTTCACCCGGTTTTCCTGCCCGGTGAACACATGGGCGACGAACCACTCCATCCCTTCCTGTGTTTCGCTGGTGGCCGTCATGAGAGAATGAACCCGATGATAAAGGAAATAACCTTGTCCACACCAAAGATGAACAGCGCCAGGATCATGGCAAGGACCAACGTGATCGCGGTGGATTCACGCAGCTGGGCCCAGGTAGGCCACGATACCTTGCTCATCTCCTGCCGGACATTCTGTAAATAGGCGATGCTCTTGCCAATCATGGCAGCCTCTCTCGTTGTCCTGGCAGGTCACGAGGGACTCGAACCCCCAACCCCCGGTTTTGGAGACCGGTGCTCTACCAATTGAGCTAGTGACCTCGACACTCCACGTCAGGGCGGAGCCAAAATCACCGCTACTTGGTCTCGCGGTGAAGGATATGCTTGTTACAGAACGGACAATACTTCTTCACTTCCATCCGCTCCGGATGAAGCCGCTTGTTCTTCTTCGTCGTGTAGTTACGACGCTTGCACTCGGTGCAAGCCAGGATCACTTTGTCACGCATGATGTGCACTCAATTCCGGGCGGTAGAGCAGGAAACGCTTCCCGCCAGTATACAAAGCCGCCGCGCACACCAAAACGTGGGCGCGGCGATGAATTGCCAGCCTACTCGAGAATCTTGCCGACGACACCGGCGCCCACGGTACGGCCGCCTTCACGA
>CAZYOC010000079.1:0-17471 GCA_964648415.1 uncultured bacterium
AATGGGATCACTGAAACAAAGGCTTTATTGGCTATCACCGTTATTACAATTGCCCACAGCGGAAAAGAGTAGCAGTCCCATTTTCTCTCCGGCTTTCCCGACTTGCTCGCAACCAGTATCGAGTGATGAGATGGCGCGGTTCATGGATCGTGTGAGTGGGCGTTCCGAATGCGGTTACCGGCAAATCGGGCCATGCCCCCATTCACGCGAAGGCGGACAGTCAAAACGCGGACAGTCAAAACGCGTAACGAATGTCATTCCTGCGAAAGCAGGAATCCAGCGAAAAACGGGATGGCTTTCGCCATCCCGTGGGAGTATTGCAAGTTGGAGCCATTCGAGCCTACCGCAGCGTACCTTCGTACTTGGCGGTGTACTGCTTCGCCTTGATGTGCTCGTCGGTGTAGTCCGGCAGAATCATCGGGGCGATCCGGGCGTCATCGACACCCGCGTCCTCGAGTTCCTTGTGGTACTTGTCGACGTGCTCAAGCGTCAGGTCGCCGTCCTCGCAGCCGTTTAGCGCAAATTTGGCAGCGCTGGTGCCTGCAATGCGACCATAAACCATGATGTCCAGCAGACTGTTGCCCATCAGGCGGTTTTCACCGTGGGTGCCGCCGCCGACTTCGCCGCCCAGGTACAGGCCCTTCAACGGTGTTGCGCCGTCCGACGTGAATTCCAGGCCGCCGTTCTGGTAGTGCAGTGTCGGGTAGATCAGCATCGGTTCTTTGCCGATGTCGATGCCGAAGCGGCTGAACAGGATGTGCTTGCCCGGGAATTCCTTCTTCACGTACCCTTCGCCGTACATCACGTCCAGCATGGGGCTGTCCAGCCAGATGCCGAACTTGCCGGTTGGGGTGGGCACGCCCTGGTTCCGCTCTGTGCACTCCCGGATGATGCAGGAGGCCTCGATGTCGCGGGGCTCGCGTTCGAACACGAACTGCTCGCCGTTGACGTTCACCAAATTCGCGCCCGCACCGCGGAACTTCTCCGTGATCAGGATGCCTTCCGCCTGTTCGGGGAAGATCACGCCGGTCGGGTGGTACTGGATGGTGTGCAGGAAGCAGACCGGTACGCCCGCGCGGTAGCCCATCACGATGCCGTCGCCGGTGGCGCCGTAGTGATTCGTGGTCATGAAGTTCTGCACATGGAGTCTGCCGCTGCCGCCGGTGGCCATCACGACCGCTTTGGCCTTCACGAGGATGTACTCGGCGGTTTCCATGTTGTAAAGCACCGCGCCCGCGCACTGGCCCTTGTCGTTGAGCAGCAGCTCCACGGCGGGGGAGAACTCGATCACGGTGATGTCGTTGGCGCGGTTGCGCGCTTCATCCCGCACGGTGCGCATCATTTCCGCGCCGGTGATATCCGCCGCGAAGTGCATGCGTTTGCGACACGTGCCGCCGCCGTGCATGGTTTTCAGCGTGCCGTCCTCGAACTTCGAGAAGTTGCAGCCCAGTTCGAGGAGCCACTTGATCACATCCGGAGCTTCGTTCGCCAGTGTGGCGACCAGTTCCGGCTTGTTGGTGAAGTGCCCGCCGCCAATGATGTCCAGGTAGTGGTAGTAGGGTGAATCCTTATACCCTTTGGTGGCGGCCTGGATGCCGCCTTCCGCCATCATGGTGTTGGCGTCGCCGTGACGCAGTTTCGTGGCGATGATGACCTTGGCGCCCTGTTCCTGCGCCATCAGCGCTGCCGAGGTGCCCGCGCCGCCGCCGCCGATCACCAGCACGTCCGTCTCGTAGTCCGGCTTGCTCAGGTCCACCTTTTCCGGTTCGACACGGCTTTTCGCTTCCAGCAGGTCTACCATCTCATGGCAGATCCGGTAGCCCTTGTTCGGACCGATCTTGATCTCACGCCGGCCTTCTTCCTTCACGTCCGGGTGGAAAGTGTAGAGCACTTTCTCACGGTCTTCCAGGCTCAGCGCCGGGAACTCGTAGCCGCTCTTCTTCTGTTCTACACGTTCAGGTCGAGTCGCTTCGACCTTCTTCATCAATTCTTTAAGACCTTCAGGGTAACCCACGTTCGCCCCCTGTTTGTAGTGTCGTGCTTGAAGTCCTGTTACCTACTCGCCCAGCACCGCGTAATCGCTCTCGGGCCGCCAGTTCTCATCGGTGCTGTGCGGTTCGCCTTCGCGAGCCTGGTACAACTCCTTGAGCTTGGCCACGCCTTCGGACACATTAGTCTGATCGAAGGGGTCCAGCGTGCCCAGCGCCATCACGTCTTCCATGAACTTCTCGTAGTAGCCGTCCTTGATGGCGTCGACCTGCTTGACGATGTGTTCGGTTTTCGGCGTGAGGAATTTGCCGTTGATCCGGCGGACCATCTGCGCGATATGGTACTGCGCCATTTCGCCCATGCACCGTGTGGCGCACAAGCCGCACTGGATGCAGTCAAAGGACAGCTCGGCGGCTTTGGCCAGGTCGCCTCGCTTCACGGCGGCGATGTAGTCCATCACCGGCACATCCATCGGGCAGACCTTTGTGCAGGCGTTGCAGGCCAGGCAACGGAACAGTTCCGGGTAGGCCTGGTAGACTTCTTCCGCCTCGCCCTTCAGGTCTTCCCAGTTGTACTCGGCGCGGTTGGCGGGGTAGAAGGGGATCTGGGTCAGGTACATGTCCGGTTCGACCACCGTCTGGCAGGCCAGGCCCACACGGATGTGGTAGTCGCCGGGTTTGCGGTAGACCGTGGCGCAGGCGCCGCAGATCCCGCCCCGGCAGCCGGAGCCGCGAATGAACTTGTAGCCGGCGTATTCCATCGCCTTCATGATGGTCAGGCTGTCCGGCACCATGTACTTTTTCCCCATGATGTACACGGGGATCAGGTTCGCCTCGACTTTCACCTTTTTCTCTTCCACGACAGCGGTTTCGCTCATCGAGAACCTCGTCCGTTATGCTGAAAGTTGTTGTCTTGCTCTCAGGGTTTACGACGCCAGCAGGCCTTTTTCACGCAACAGGTCCGCCGCGCCCGGCATGTTCAGCTCGAGATGGCTGACGTCGTCGGGCAGGCCGAACGCCACCGCCATGAGCTGGGTGAAATAATAGACCGGCAGGGGTTTCAGATCCTCTTTCGCCTGGATGGCGAGATCCTGCTTGCGGCCCAGGTTGTATTCGCAAAGCGGGCAGCTCAACGCCAGCGCTTCCGCGCCGCGTTTCTCCGCCGAGCCGAGAATTACCGCAGTGGTTTTTCCGGCGGCGTCGGCGTTGGAAATGATCTGGTAAGAGCCGCAGCAGACTTCGCTGTCGGGATACTCCACCACCTCGCCGCCCAGCGCCGTGATCAGGTCTTTAAATACCGGCGGATCAATGGCCGGATCAATGCTGACGTCATAAGGACGAGTCAACGTGCAGCCGTAATACGGCGCCACCTTCATGTTGAGCGGTTTCTTGACCGCTTCCTTGACCTTGTCCCAACCGATCTCGTCGCGCAGGAAGTTCAGCATGTGCACCACTTCCACTTCGCCGGCGTAGTCGGTTTCTTCCTCCATGAACTGGTTGAGGGCGTCGCGCTTTTCCTCGTCTTCACGCATAAGCTTGTTGGCGCGGGCGAGGGTGTTATAGCACATGGAGCAGAGTGCGAGCACCCTGGTATGGCCCTGGTCGCGGGCGCGGATCAGGTCACGAACGGGCGCGAGCAGATGCACCAGGTCGTCGTCGGCCAGCGAATAGACCGCGCCGCAGCAGTTCCACCTGTCCAGTTCCACCAGCTCCACGCCGAGCGTTTCCATCGCCTTGATCGCGGCGATTTCCAGGTTCCTGGCCTTTGTTTTCAGCGTACAACCGGGGTAGTAGCCGATTTGCATGATGATCCCTGTATGTCTGTTAGGCGGTATGTTTCCGGAACGAGCTGACCATGGCGATCTGCGGCGCGTCGCCGAGTTGTTCCTTCGTCAGTTTGTTGGGTTCGACGAAGTTCTTGTTCTCGCGCAGCACGATCTGCCGGAGGGCTTCCATGATCTTGGGGATGTCCAGGCCGCGCGGGCAGCGTACTTCGCAGGTATGGCAGGAAGCGCAGACCCAGTGAGTGTTGCTGTCGAGGACGACCTTTTTTTGCCCAAGTTGTGTGAAATGAATCACATGACGGGGAGTAAGCTGAGTGGTCTCGTCCATTGGACATACCGCGGCGCAGGTGCCGCACTGCATGCACTGCTTGATCGGCTGGCCGCTGATGGCTTCGACCTTGTCGATGAACTCCATGTCGATGGTGCGATCGGATAGGGTGTAGGGCATGCTCAGATCCTCGTTGGTCTTGCGGCAAGCGGCCTTGCGATTGGGGTTGTGTCCTCGCGGCCACTGTTTGTTGTCAAAAAAACACGGACGCAGCTCGGCATGGTGGCAAGGGCAAGATGCAGTGGCGCCGGCTGCGGCGTCAGTCCCTGCGGGAAGCTCGCGACAATACGAGCGACCTCAAACAACAGGAAGATGACTCAAGTGAAGAATATAACAAAGTTGAAGGGAGAGGCCAAAAAATAAGCGAGCCAAACAATTCGGGGCATTCCGGCTTACCCGGAGATTTTACGATAAAGGTGGCATGGCCCGGTTTGCTATGCGCTTGAGGGCGGTCTGAAATCAGAATCGGCGATGGATAACGCCGGACGAATCTGCGGTGAACGTTTTTGAGCAAGCCGGGATAAGCGGGAGCATTGCCCTTATCACGGGCAGGACGCCCGTGATACAAGCGTGATGGTATGCAGGGGCTGCCTGCGGGTGCAATGTGTCCAGAGGTTCGGTGAAAAGCATCGCAAAGGGCGTATCGGCCCATGCGTCTTCGGCCCATGCGTATCGGCCCATGCGTCTATAGGGTCTCGCGAAAACAATGTCCCATCGTGTCATTCCTGCAAAGCAGACTGTATTACAATAGGAACCACTCTAAACGAAAAACCATGCTCGTGAAATATCCGAGCTGATTCTTGCAGCAGCTTCATGACAGGTCGCCCATTGGGTTCGTAATTCCTGATCTCCCGGTTGTCTGACATATTCGCTGACCAACCCTGCCATTTGACCCCGCGAAAATCAAAATTCCCAAAAGCAGTCTTGAGCATAATGATGCTGCACGGTATATTTTTCCTGGCGCATGTTCTGATAAACCCTGATGCGGATGCGCCCGGTTCAGAAGTGCGTCTGCCGGTGAGAGGAGTTGATACGAACGAATCCGGTGTTCAACCACTGTTCAAAGTAAAACTCATGTTGCGCCAAACGAATAGAGTAGCTCTCGAAAGTAAGATTCGATGGATGTCATCCCCGACTTTGCGGGAATGACGGTCAGGTATACTATCGCGCCAGGCTTTCGGGAATTGCTATTGACAGGAGCGATTTCATGACTTCGCCCTTACAGGACAGTAAAGCCCCACCCAAAGATTCTCACGATCAGATCCGCAAGCAGCAGGCGATCATGCACGATGTGCCCATGCTGGAGATTCTTCTCAATGAAGTACCCATCTCCGTGGTTGTGCTGAATGCCAAGCACCAGATCATCTTCAGCAACATGGTGTTCATGGCCATGACGGAACGGGTGGGAACGGGGGAGTATCACGGCAAGCTGATCGGCGAGGTGTTTCGGTGCAGCTATGCGGAGCAGAACGGCCAGCCCTGCGGGATGGCCGTCGCCTGTGAATCCTGCGGTGTTCACAACGCTCTCAGTGCGAACCAGATCGGATACTTTGGGTATCAGGATGCCTCCATCCAATTGGCTGCCGACGTGGAATTGCAGTCGATGGACCTTCGTGTCTGGTCGACCGAGTTTCCTCATGGCGGCGAGGTGTTCAAAATCCTGTACCTGATGGATGTCAGTGACGCCAAACGCCGGCGCGCCCTCGAGCAGATCTTCTTTCATGATGTTCTCAACCTGGCCGGCGCAGTGATGGGGCTGTCAGAAGTATTGGAGCTGAAAGCCCAGGCCCGCAAGGACTCCGACAAGAGCCCCCGGATCCTGCACCAGGCGGCGGAACGGTTGGTCGAGGAGATCCAGGCGCAACGTGACCTCGTCGCCGCCGAAGAGGGATCCTTGATGATTGTTCCCGTAGAAATCCATGTGCTGGATCTCTTTGCCGAACTGGTCGCCACCTACATCACACACCCGGTCGGAAAAGGAAAGAGCATTTCGGTAGAGGGAGAGACTGAGGAACTGAAACTCGTGACCGAACCGGTGATACTCGGACGTGTTCTGGGCAACATGGTGAAGAACGCGCTCGAAGCCAGCAAGGAAGGCGGTTCGGTTCTTCTGGGCGCAACGCGGGCAGGCGAGTCTGTCCGATTTTGGGTAAAGAACCGGGCGATGATTCCCCTCGAGCATCAGCAGGATTTGTTCAAACGCTCCTTCTCCACCAAAGGCAAAAACCGCGGGTTGGGCACGTATAGCATGAAAATGCTGACCGAGACGTACTTGCAGGGGACCATCGGGTTTTCCTCAACAGAGGAGTCCGGCACCATGTTTTACGTGACCCTGCCGGAGAAGCTCGAAGCGCGGGAATGAGAGTAGCACGGGCGTCCCGTCCGTGAGAAAAACAACAAAAAAGCGGAGCCGCAGTAGAAGCTCCGCTCGAAGAATCGCTTTCGTTCAGCCTAGAAGGTCCAGGTTGCGATGTTTGAGCCGTCACGCCAGGTCGCTTTCCCATGGAACTCGAGGAAGTACTCGTCGAAGACGAGGTCGATGCGCTTCTCGCCTTTGACCCAGACCGTGCCTTCCCCGGTGGCGTTGGAACGGATCTGGATTTCCATCCGTACAGGCAACGTGACATGCTCTGTGATGATGTCGATGCGGGTGATGGAGCGGTCGCCCTCCAGTTTTTCGATCAGATACTCACCCTTGGGGTTGCCAATTTCAGGCGACAGGTTGTTCACTGATCCCTGCCACTCATTCAACATTCCGGCAGAGATAAACTGGTTGTTGCCCGTGTTGCGCTGCAGGTAGTCCAGGTTGATATACAGCGCTTCACCTTGCAGCTTGCTGATGTTGGCGCCGTCGGCGGCGTAGGAAAGCGAGACTGAATCGGCCACCACATAGGGGAAACTGCCTTCCGGGACATGGATGGTGTCGCTGAAGAAGCGGTAGTACTCGGCTTTAACCGGCGCGATGTCGGACGGTGGGGTGATG
Source organism: uncultured bacterium (assembly GCA_964648415.1). GTDB lineage: Bacteria > Electryoneota > Electryoneia > Electryoneales > Electryoneaceae. The sequence goes on from CAZYOC010000079.1 coordinate 7,084, forward strand.
TTGTGATCAAATCGAATGTATTCACGGAACCCGCCACTCACCGCACTGCGTTCATACCAACCCGGCAGGCTGCTCTCTTCCGACCAGCCATCGCTTAACACCTCGTCAAAAGGCACTGCCTCGGGGTTGGCGCCGAGGTTCTGCTTTGCGTTTTCGATCGCCTTGTACATCCGGTTCATCATGCTGACCGTGTTCCGGGCGTAATCGAAGTTCTCGGCAAAGTCCTCGAGCTTCCACAGCTCGTCGGCGTTGAATTCATCCGGCTCGTTACAGCTCATCACCAGCAGCGTACTCACCGCCAGCATGAGAATCAGGATACCAACCGACCACCGTGCTCTGTTCATCACAGCCTCTTCTCTATGCACCGTTTCCGTCTCTTCACAAAAATCCAATATAGCTTCTTACGCCCGGATGAGGCAAGCAGCTCTACTTGAGCAGCATGATGCGCTGCGTAGCTGTCTTGCCGTCCGAACTCAAACGCAGGAGATACGCGCCGCTGGCGACGCTCCGGCCCGCATCATCGCTGCCGGTCCAGACCGCAAGGTGCTTTCCGGCGCGCTGAGGACCGCTCACCAGCGTGGCCACTTTCTGCCCCAGCATGTTGAACACTTCCAGCCTCGCGTCTCCAGTGGAGGCGAGCTCAAACGGGATTACCGTCTCCGGGTTGAACGGATTCGGATAGTTCTTGCCAAGCTGGAAGGCGTAGGGACGCGCGGCGTCTTCCTCGACGCCATCCTCCATGAAGATGGACCATCCCGCGCCCGCTCTCACCATGAAGTTGCCCGCTTCGAGAAGTGTCCAGCCGCTGGACGTGTTATGCCAGTAACTGCGCATGTAGTTGTCGCCGTTGGTGTCCGTAGCAATGCCAGGCGAGCTGGGCGACTCCGGCAACCAGTCAAGAATCACCCAGAAATCCTCTGTCGTCAATACCGGACGGCTCGGTCCCGGGAAGTGGAAGGTATACCATTCATACGCTTCCGGCAGGGTCACCCAGTACGGCCCCACCTCGACTTCTATCGGAGCGCCGTAGTAGTTGTTCTCGAAGCCGATCCCGATGGGGTTGTCGGCGTTGTTGGTCATCAGGGTGACGGTGTACAACTCCTGCTGGTCCAGGTAGTCGTCAAGTTGGGTGTCGGGTGTGTCGAACAGGATACCGAAGTGGTTCTCCTCGTACGTCCCTCCAACGATGTAGAAAGTCTCCCACGTATCGTCATCGTACACTTGCTCTGTGACCGTGGGATCCTCGCCCACATAGATCCCGGTCGGCGCTGACATCGGCCCGTCGAACGGCTCGCCGTCGCCGTCAAGGATGTACCCGGCCATGCTGTACTCGTACCAGCCGCCGTACACCGCTGTCAGGTCCTCGAATTCTTCCACGCCCGATTCCACGGTCGCGATCAGCTCGGTGTTGCGGTAGATCCGAACCCCGGCCAGATCCTCGATGGGGAGGTTGTCGATGCCCATGGTGGGATCGGTCCAGCCAATCGCAATGCTGTTCTCGCCCTCCACGGGACGTGAAACGCTCACGTCTTCCGGGGCGGCCGGCGGCACGTACAGGTCGGCTTCAATGGCGCACGTGGCGAACTGCTCCGGGTTGGACACGATGGACGCCATGTTCTGCGGCCACCAGCCGGTGAACACGGCGTTGCCGTTGTCACGGTCCAGCGTAAACGCCGCCATGCCGGGGGAACGGTCCGGGCCGTACAGTGCGATTTCGTATTCCTCACGGAAGCCCAGGGGGATGGCGAATTCGCAGGTCACATGGCCCGAGGCGTCTGAGAAGCCCAGCAAAGGGTTCTCGAAGGTGTAGTAGGGGCTCGCATTGTACGGAGCGCCGGACAGGGAGCGGTAGCGCAGGCTGTTGCCCTGCTGGTAATAATACGCCCAGTAATTGCCTTCGCTGCCGCTATGGTCGTAGGACCAGCTCCCGCTGGCGTCGTCATCGACATAGAACCCGATACCCACGCCGTCGGCCAGCTCTGTCGCTGCATAGTCCTCAGAGGCGACCAGCAGCAGGTCGTTCTCGTCATCGTACTTGAGCATGAGGTAGGCTGTTTCGGGCGGATCCGGGTTGTCGTAGCCGAACACATCGGACACGTCCACCCTCACCGCGTCGTCCCATTCGCCGTCCTCGAGTACGCCGTCGAAGGTCACATCCGCGGTCATTTCCGGGATGTCCAGATCGTAGACCAGGTAGCTGTCGTCCAGGTTGCCGGTGGCCTGGTTTGAATAGTCGCTCTCTCCGTCAGCGAAGACAGCCGTGACGACGTAGTAGTATTCGCGGGTGGGGAAGAGGTCGTCCTCGTCGGTGTAGGTCGCAGCGTCGCCGTCCAGCGTGGCGATGGGCGTGTAGGGGCCGCCGGACACGCTGCTGCGCCAGACTCGGATCGAGTCGGCCTCGTCCAGCTCATCCAGCTCGGGCGGATGCTGTTCTGAGAGCGGCCGGGTGACGCTGCGGCTGACACGCGGGTCGGTGTCGACATACTCGATATCGCCGGTCGCCGCCAGGCGGTCTTGTTCTGCTCGCCACTGCGCCAGCAGTGTCACCGCGTCCCAGTCCAGGACGATGGTTGAAAGCTGGCCCTGGCTGGCGGTCAGGCCGGTCGGGGGATCATCCACCGCCGTCAGGGTGAAATCGGCGTCCTCAATCACGTCTCCGTCGCTGATGGCGTACTCGTCGGTCTCCGTCGTCCAGCCCAACTTGTGGACGACGATGGTCTGAGTTCCGGCGGGGACATGGTGCAGGGCGTAATTCCCGTCGGAGTCAGTCATCGTTGTACGCTGACCGTTCTCCATCTCCACGATTACGCCGGCATGGTTTTGCTCGCCCGTGAGGGTGACCGTTCCGCTGATGGTCCCGCCTTCCAGGTCGGCCTCGATAGCGTAGCACGCGCCGCCATTGCCGAACATGCGGTTGTGAACGCCTTTCCCGCCTGCGATCAGGCGGGTTCCGTCGGGATTCATCGCCACAGCGTTCGCGCTGCCCGGATGATTCAGGGAGAAGAAGGGCTCGCTGGAGTACTTCTCGAACACGAGAATATCATCCATCGCGTTGTTCATGTCGCCCCAGGAGCCGGCGGCGATGGTGTATCCGTCGTCGCTGATCTCGATGTCGGCGACCATATCGCCCAGGTTGACCGGTGTCCAGAGGGGCGTGGGGCCGGAATACGTATCGAACACGGCCAGGTAGCCGGCGTACCCGCCGGTCAGGAATTGCAGCGATCCCGCCGCGATAGTGCCGCCGTCGGCCGATACCGCCGTGGCGCTGGCCCAGTTGGAGCTGCCGCCGCTGAAGGCGTAATCCCACAGAAGGATCCAGGTCTCCTGCGCGGGATCGTGATGGAACACACGCACTCGTCCGCCGCTCAAACTCCCGCAGGTAATCACCGAGGCGTCATGGGACAGGCCCAGCGGCGATTCGGTATTGTTCGTGGCGAAATCCCACAGGGTTGAACCATCGGAGGAGTCCAGGAGGTATGCGTGCATCTTGCCGTTGACCGCCACATTATTGTCATCGCCGCTGATGGATACTCCATACCAGCCATAGGTCTGGTCCGGAGAAAAAGTCTGTGTCCAGAGAGGGGTGTTGCTTTCGGAATCGAAGGCTTTTACCCAGAGATCCTCACCGGTGGGGGCGAATCCGGCGATGACAATCAGGCTGCCGTCGTCGTTGATATCCGAGCGGTGGCAACGGTAGCCGTCGCCGGCGTCGAACGTCCACACCGGGTCGCTGGATTCGGAAGTGAACAGGTAATACTGCTGCCCGTTGGCGCAGCCGACGTAGCCCCCGTCGCCCGACACCGCCACATCGTAGCCTTCTCCGGTGAGTCCGGCGAACTGGTAGAGGGTGTCGCCGGAGTCGCCGTCGTACACGATCAGGCGCTGGTTGTTCAGGGAGACGCCCACGGCGACAACAGAGCCGTCGTCGGAGATCGCCACGCTGTTCATGATGCCGGTCGCGTCGCTGTCGGACCAGAGCTGTTCGCCATATTCATCGAGCTCGAACGGTCCGGGGAGCTCCCGTTCAGGTTGGAAAACGAGTCCGGCGGCGGGATCATGGGTTTCCATACGGCTCAGGGTAACGCCCTCATGGTTTTGCAGGGCTTGTTGAGTTCCCGGAGGTGTTTGCTCGGCCTGGAGCGCGGGCACGCACAGCAGCAGGATCAACAGGATCACACTCGTCCGTTTCATCGTCGGTCCCCTTTCTGGTTGGGCGGGTCTGGGGGATGAGTCGGGATTGCCCCCGCTTCTTCGTTCGTTCGCCGTTACCGAATACCCTAAAATACTGGGGCTTGACGGGAGGCGCAACAAAACGGACCGATGAATACGATGTTTCCATGAGCTTCAGTTTTACGAAAATCGATGTAGGAGTGTTTTCGATGGCGTATTATCTTGATCCACTGTACGGCTGATTGTACCGTCCGGTCCAAGACTCCGGGCGGGGCATATGGTTTGCAGAACAAAAACCAGACGTATTCGAGTGTATCGGGATGATACGGAGGCTGCATGCAGGCGACAGTAGCGGATGGAGTTCTCACCCTGAAACCGGAAACCGATCTGAAAGGCGACGCCGTTCACGAGCTGCAAGAACTTGCCGTCAAGAAGAGCGGCCCCCGGACAAAGTGGGAGACCCTGCAGGTGGACATGCAGGGAGTGGAAAGCATGGACCTGGATGGTGTTCTGCTGTTGTTGGGCATGTACAAGGAAATGGCGGAGCGGGAGCGTACGCTCAAACTGATTCACGTGGCCGAGCCGCTGGCCGCGACGATGCAACGGTTTGGCGCCCCTGCGCTGTTTGAAATTGAAGTGGAGGATGGTTCCGATGATTGATGATCGGGAACTGGTTGCCGGCTTTATTGAAGAAGCCCAGCAACATTTGTCCAATGTCGAGCCCGACCTGCTGCAGATGGAAAAGCACCTGGGCGAAGTGGATTCCGAAGTCGTGAACCGCATCTTCCGGGCGATCCACTCCATCAAGGGAGCCGCCGGCTTCTTCGGGTTCCAGAACATCTCCACGCTTTCCCACGAGATGGAAAGCCTGCTCTCGCTGCTGCGTGAGGGGAAGATGACGATCACCTCGGATGTGATCGATGTGCTCCTCGACGGTGTCGACCTGATGAACGAGATGGTCAACGACGTGGCGTCATCAGAAGAGGTTGAGATCGAGGCCACCGTGGAGGTCATCCGGGAAAAACGTGAAGCGGGCGGCGGAGGCGGCAAGAAAGCCGGCAAGAAGGCCGTGAAGGAAAAGGCCGCTGACGTGGTGCAGCCGGATAGCAATGTCACCGAGCTGATGGCGGAATTTGATCTTGAAGAAGAGATTATCAAAAAGGTCGCGCAAGGCGGCGAATACCTCTACCGGGTCCAGGTCGGCATCGCCGGCGATCTGAAAGAGAAGGGCGAGGAGCCCGACGCGTATTTTAAGGAGATCGGCAAGCTGGGCCGGATCCTCGCTTCTCGCGTGGAAGAGGACACGCTGGCCGGGCTGGAAGAGAGCCTGGAAGCAGACCCCGTAATCACGTTCCTCTTCGCCACGGTACTCGATCCCGACCTGGCCCATGTGGGGCTGGAAGTGGACGAGGACGCGGTCCATCGTGTGGACATCAGCGACTATGCCAAGAAGGTGAAAGAAGCGGCCAAAGCGGAAGAGCCTGAAAAACCGGCGGAATCACCCGCTGATGAAGAAGCAGCCTCAGAAGAGGAAGCTCCGGCTGACACCGAGACAGAAGAAACAGCCGCTGAAGAAGAAGTGAAGGAAAAAGACGAACCGGAGAAACCCGCCAAAGCAGAGAAGAAAGACGATGGCGGCGCCTCCCCGAAGATCGCCCAGGTGCATACAGACGAAAAATTGCGGGTCAGCGTGCGCCTCTTGAACGATCTGGTCGACCTTGCCGGTGAGCTGGTGCTCAGCCGAAACCAGTTGATGCAGAAGACACTGCCGCTGGTGAAGGAAGTGCAGGGGCTCAACCCGATCCTGCAGAGCATTTCCTGGGTGACCAGCGAAATGCAGGAACGCATCATGCACCTGCGGATGCAGCCGGTGTCGCTGCTGTTCGGGAAGTTCCCGCGCGTGGTGCGCGACCTCTCCAAGCAGTTCAAGAAAGAGATCATCCTGTCCTCCAGCGGCGAAGAAGTGGAGCTGGACAAGTCCATCATCGAGTCACTGGTCGATCCGTTGACCCACCTGATCCGAAATTCGGTGGATCACGCCATCGAGTCGCCCGACGAACGCGAGAAGTTGGGCAAGGCGCGCCAGGGGCATATCAAGCTGGAAGCGTATCATGAAGGCGGCCAGGTCCACATCGACATCGTGGACGACGGCAAGGGGATCGACCCGGACAAGATCGCGCAATCGGCGATCAAGAAGGGCTTGATCGACGAGGATGAAGCGGCGAACATGCACGACCGCGACAAGGTCCGCCTCATCTTCCGCGCCGGGTTCTCCACGGCGGAGCAGGTGACCAGCGTCAGCGGCCGCGGAGTCGGCATGGACGTGGTCATCACCAACATCGAGCAGCTCGGCGGCACGGTGGATATCCAGTCCGCCGTGGGAGAAGGGACACGCATCGGCCTGATGCTGCCGTTGACCCTCGCCATCATCACCGGTCTCGTGGTCAAGGTGGGCGATCAGCGCTTCGTCCTGCCGCAGGCCAATCTGGAAGAGCTGGTGCGCATCCGGCCCAACGAAATCAATGAGCGGATCGACAAAGTGCAGGGTATCCGTTTGCTGAGGCTGCGAGAGACCCTGATCCCGTTGGTGTACCTCGATAACGTGCTGATGCACCAGGAAACGGGTGATGTCAGCAGATCAAATGGCGACAAGCCATTGAATATCTTAATAATGCGTTCAGGTGAAAAGGTGTTCGCCGCCAAGGTCGACGCCGTCGAGAGCATGGAAGAGATCGTGGTGAAGCCGTTGCCGCGTTTCCTGCAGAAGATGAAGAGCTTCAGCGGGACGACGATTATGGGCGATGGCAGCGTGGCCATGATCCTCGACCCGCCGGGGATCGCCGGACTGGTCAAGCTGGACAACCTGGGCGAGAAGATGAAGGCGCAGCTGGAAGAGGTGACTACCGACGAGGAGAAACACGCCGGCGAGATCCTCAACCTGCTGGTGTTCGATAATGGGACACAGGAACGCTTCGCGCTGCCCCTGAACCTGATCACCCGCATCGAGAAGATCAGCCTCAGCGACATCGAATGGCTGGAGAACAAACCCTACTTCCAGTACCGCAACCAGAAGCTCCGGCTGATCATGCTGGAGGACTTCCTGCCGGTGGTGGCGCCGCACCGGGACGAGGACGCCCAGATCGGCATCATCATCCCGAAGATCGGCGAAAAGCCCATCGGCGTGGTGATCAACCGCATCATCGACACGGTCGAGACGGCGGTCGAATTGGACACCAAGACGATTGTCGCGCCGGGCCTGTTCGGCAGCGCCATCATCAAGGACCGCATCACCCTGATGCCCGACCTGTACCGTCTCTTCGAGATGGCCGAGCCGGGGCAGTTCGGCGGAGAAGAATTCAAGAAGAAAAAGAAAGAAAAGAAGCACCGCATTCTCATTGTGGACGATACCCCGTTTTTCCGCATGGTGGAACGTGACTACCTGGAATCGGCCAACTACAAGGTGGATTCCGCCCAGGACGGGGAAGAGGCGCTGGAGAAGCTGGCGGAGAACGAGTACGATGCGGTGGTGCTGGACATCCTGATGCCCCGGCTGGACGGCTGGGGTGTGATCGAGGAGATGCGCAACGATGAACGCTGGAAGCACATCCCGGTCCTCGCGGTGACATCGCTGGGCGATGAAGCCAGCCTGGAGAAGGGCAAGGAGATGGGCTTTACCGACTGGGAGTCCAAGTTGAATAAAGAACGGATGTTGGAGAAGATCTCAGCGATGATCGCGAACGCGGGAGTCACGGCATGAGACAGCAGATCGCAACCTTTCGAGTCGGCGAAACCGTACTGGGTGTGAATATCCTGTTGATCAAGGAGGTTCACCGTCAGCTTCGCATGAGCCCGGTTCCGGGCGCGCCCAGCGAGATTACCGGGCTGGTCAACCTGCGAGGCAAGATCGTCACCGTCATCGACCTGGAATACTACCTCAGCGGCCTGGCGAAGGAGTCCTTTGACGACACCCGGCTGCTCATCCTGAAGACCGGCGCGGAGCTGCAGAACCTCAGCCAGGATCTGGGCGACGTGGCCAACGCTCGCATGGGGGATGATATTGTCGGCCTGCTGATCAACCGGATGGATGAAGTGATCACCATTGATACCGACGACATATTATCACCCCCGGCCAACCTCACCGAAGTGGAGAGCGGCATCATCAAGGGTGTGATCAAGCTGCAAGACCGGCTGGTGCTGATGCTGGACGTACCCGCGGTGCTGTTACGCGCCATCGCGGCAACGGAATAGTGGTCAGCGAGTTTCGCTGCGCCCCGGCGTACGGGGCTTTTTTTGTTGCAGGTCGGTGAGAACGGTTGTATACTTGGAAGTCTTCGTGACGATTGCCTGATTTTCTAAATGGGATAGGATCTCATTCCACTTTTCCAGACTGTACCGAAATGCCCCATGCATCTCATTCTCGCGTAGCAGACTGTATCAAAATAGGTGCAACTCTCATCCCAGCGAAGGCTGGAATCCAGGCAAGGTGCAAGAATAGTACAGGTTAGCGATACAATACCCGCGTAGTGTTCTGCGTTCGTTCTCATCGTTAACATTTTGTAGTATAGAAACATATCTGGATTCCTGCTTCCGCAGGAATGACACTCGTCACGCAATCTGCGAAAGCCTGGCAGGCGGGGATCTCCTCCGTGTCAGGCTCAAAAGAAACAAAACAGGTGCGAATCAGCATAGAACCCTTAACCACAAGGACTGTTGAGAGATGCCGCAACCGGTGACATTGAATGTCCTGATCGTTGATGATTCTTTCACCTACCGTCAGATCATGGCGCGGGTCGTGGGCGAGATCCCCGGCGCGAAGCTGGTCGGGCAGGCGAAGGATGGTGTGGAAGCGCTTCGCATGGTGGACGAGCTGAAGCCCGACCTGGTGCTGCTCGACGTCACCATGCCGAAGCTCGACGGGCTCGAGACGCTCCGCAAGCTGAAACGGCAGCATCCGAAGATCGACGCCATCATGGTCAGCGGGGTGAACGCCGACCAGGCGCGCTCCACCATGGAAGCGCTGTCCATGGGCGCTCTCGATTTCGTCACCAAGCCGGACAGCCATTCGTCGACGGACAGCTTGACCACGTTGACTCGTGAGCTGACCCCGCTGTTCATCCTGGCCCGCAAGAACAAACGGATGCGGCTGGTGCGTGAGGAAGGGCCGGCGCCTGAAGCCAAACCCGCCGCACCGGTCCGGGAGAAACCGCAAACCACCGCCAGACCTGTTGCGCCACCGGCTCCCTCACGTCCGATTCAACGCCCACGCCCCCAGCCCAAAGCGGCGCCCGCACCGGTCGCCAAGCCGAAACCAGCCCGGCGGGTGGTGTCGGAGATGACGTTTGACGTGGTCGCGCTGGGAGTTTCCACCGGCGGCCCGCAGGCGTTGCAGGAACTGGTCCCCCGGCTCAGCCCGAACTTCCCGCTCCCGATCCTGGCCGTGCAGCACATGCCGCCCGTCTTCACCGCGACACTCGCGGAAAAACTGAACCGTGACTCGAAGATCACGGTCGTCGAGGGCGAAGACGGCATGCCGGTCAAGCCGGGTACGATGTACATCGCACAGGGCGCCAGGCACATGATCGTACGGGGGACTGTGGGCTTCCCGCGCCTGGAAATCATCGACACGCCCCCGATAAAAAGCTGTAAACCGTCTGTTGAAGTTTTGTTCGAGTCCGTGTTCAAGCTCTACGGCAAAAACGTGCTGACGGTGATGCTGACCGGGATGGGCAACGACGGCGCGGACGGGACGGAGAAGATCCGCGACGCCGGCGGGTACTCGCTGGTGCAGGACGAAGCCAGCAGCGTAGTCTGGGGCATGCCCGGAGCCGTGGCGCAACGCGACGCCGCCGATGAAATTCTCCCCCTCAAGAAGATCGTGGAACGGATGGAGAAACTGGTCCGGAAGTAGTGTAGTCCGCCGGGACGTTGACGATCCACCGCATGACCTGTTATGTTGCCTATGGACGACGACACACGAACAGGCGGGCCAGTGCTCCATTGCACCAGGTTTGCTGGGTTTTGCCCCGGGCAGCTTGATGCGAGATGCTTCGTGCATAATTCACCATGGCAATGAACGAATCGCCGAACAATTCCACCATCTTTTGATCGCTGCCCGGGTTTCTATTAGAACTGTAACTGTTTGCCAAATTTTAGTTTAGACCCAGGCAGCGATGACCCGTTTACACCTGGGACACCAGCGGCGTTCATCGTTGTGGGAG
>CAZYOC010000080.1:0-12175 GCA_964648415.1 uncultured bacterium
TCGCCTTGAACTTGACTCATCAAGAAACAAGCAGAAACAGTCATACCTGGTGCAACGGAGCACTAGCCCGGATATTATGCGAGTATTCATGCTCCCAACTTAACCCTTGATATAGAATCGGTTTAAAGGGTTTTCGGCTTTATGGTGGTTCTTGCAGAGAATCGAACACACTAAGACAAGAAACCCTATATGTAGGATTAGCAACTCTTTTCTTTGTACATTGCCTCCGTCTGGTGTGGTGAAGATGGGGAGGCAGAGCTGAGCTGATGAATGAACCCCGACTGCAAGATCTATTCGGCAGCGATAGCGAGCAAGCGTATCGGCGTGGGTTGGCAGCGCAACTGGTAAGCCGTCGGAATCGCCATCTCGCCAACCTGCTGAATACTGAGCGAAGTGTGTACTATGTTCAGATCCTGTATTGTCTGCTTCGCTTTCGCCGCGCCCACGAGCTGGAGCCTCTCCACGAAGACCTGTACCGAGCTGTCCTGCCCGCCCAGGAAGCCATAACAGAAGATCATGACTACCCGCTTGACCGGTTCCGGGAAGACCTGCGGGCGTTGATCGAGTGGAAGCTGGTCGAGGAACGCATCGAGAAGCAGCGCCTGCGGGGCTACCGTGACACCCGCCGCAAGAAATTCCGCTATTCGATGCCGGAGGAAACGCTGGCGTTTCTGGAGTGGCTGGTGGAGCGTCTCCGGGACGACCTCGAGGAACGTGTGGCGGACACCCGGAACCTGCTGGAATCGGTGCTGGGGACGCTAAAAGAACTCAAGCGCGTTCTCTTTCACATCCAGACAAAACGATCCGAGGAGGGCGACCCCCGCCGTGTATTGTTCCACCTTGGCGTTCTCGATGCGCAGACTCACAGCATCACCGACAGCCTGGTGGCGTTGAACGCTCGCATGTACGGCTTCGTGATGAAGGAATACTCGATTGAGGATGCGCGTACGATTCTGAATGAGCTGGCTGTATTTGTGGACCGTTACCTGCGGCAGGTGCATCAGCTTCGGGGTGCTATCATTGCCACCCTTAATGAGATAAAAACCGAACGCAACCGTGACAAGATCCGGTATTGCGTTGACGAAATGGAAACGGAGCGGCTGAAGGCGCCGCACCTGATGCGCAAGATCGCCGACCCCTCCACGCTGGTGCAGATTCCGGAAACACTCTTTCATTTTTACCGGGATGGAGGAACGCTGGACCGGCTTCGTCACCGGATTCACAAGTCATCGGTCAAGGTCTGGCAGAAGTTGAACCTTCGTTTGCGGGAGCTGGAGCGTAAAAGCCACCGGCTGGAAGATCTTCGGGCTCGGATCAATGAGATCGTCGCCATGCCGGAAGAGGCGGTTGTCGACCAGTTCCTTTTTGAGCTGCTCGCACCGGCGCACATGGTGACCGATCCGCAGTTCTGGGATGGGCGGGAAAAAGCGGCTCCGCCGCAACCACGCCGCCGCAGCCGTCATGCTGATGAAGATGCACTCCCGCCCCTGGCACAAAAACCCACGCGCGCAAAGCAGAACATACGAACCCATGAGCAGGAACGCCTCCGCCAGCTCAAGCACTGGCTTGAGCAGAAGGTGATCACACCGGAGCAGGCCGTGGCGTGGTTGCGCGACAGCCGTGTTGAAGAATTCGAAGACGTGGCTAATATGATGGAGCTGATGAAAAATGGACGCCTGGTGGAAGGGAAACGGCTCCAACGAATTGGCTTCCAGCTCGAAGAACATGATGGACAGGATGCGATGACGATCAAGCAATACTTGTTGACGCTGCCAAGCATGCAGATACGACGTGGAGATAAACATGGCTGATCATTCCTTGCAGGAACTGATGACGCGGCAGAAGGATCGTGTTCAGGCGGTGTTGAATATCCTGATCGAATCGCCCTATTTCTATGCCACCGACGACACCCAAGGCGATCTGTTCCCGTTTCTGCTGCGATACCGCAGGGAATTCGAACAGTTCTTCAAGACTTATTACGATTGGGACCTGGTGTTTGACCAGTTGCCTCGCGCCAAATGCGCGCGGGTGTTCAAGTCCCGGTGGTACAATACGGCCATCAGCGAGGGGAAACGGCACTGGTTTCGTTTTACGAAGCGCGACGAGTGCCTCGCTTTCATGATCCTGCTTGAGTTTTTCGAGCTGGAGCTGGACAAGTTCAATCTTTCGGTGGAAGATCCGGAAAACCATCGGTTCACCTTCGGCGATCTGCTGGAATATGAAACGAGGCGGTTTGTCCAGTTGTATCCCGACAAGGCGGAAACCTATACCGAGGACCAGGTGCGTAAAATCCTGCGGGAGATCATGCCGGAGTTGGAACGATACCGCTTACTGGAAAAGATCAAACCGGACACTGGGGAACGGATCGATCAGGAGCAGACGATTTACGAGGCGTTGCCGGCAATCTATCACTACAACACGACCCGTTTGAGCCGCAGCGTTGAGATGGATACCATCGAGCCGGAATTCGAGGGAATGACCGACGAGGAGACGGACGATGCCGACTGATCCGGTGTACAGCATACGCAAGGTGCGTCTGATCAACTTCCACAACTTCATCGACGAGACGGTGGAGATTCCCAATGGCGGACATCTGTTCCTGCTGGGCGACAACGGCTCGGGCAAGACCACGCTGCTGGACGCCCTCCACCTGGTGCTGACCGCCAACGAGTTGTTGAGCTGAACGCCGCGGCGCGGGTGACCGGGAGTTCTCGCGACGGCCGCCGGTTGCAGGGCATCATCATGCGGCAGAACATCGAAGCGGCCCAGCCGCTGAATCCACACGGCGGGATTACCTATGCCGCTGTGGAGATCGAAGCCTGGCGCGGGAAACCCCTGACCCTTGCGCTGGGCATGAGGGCGCGTTCATTTCAGGATCAGGTCAAGTACTGGGGCTTGATTCGATCAGCACCGCTTGATGAGGTGGAATTCTGCAAACAGGTGGGCGAGGATCGTATTCCCCTGACACACCTCGAAATGAAAACTCAGCTCGAAGGGAAAGGGTATTATCCGGACCTGAAAAGCTATCGCGCCGAGCTGATCCATCGACTTTACGGCAGTGAGTCGCTCTTCCGTGAAAACTGCCGTTTACTGAAGATGGGGAAGGCCTACCGGGAGATTGCCGCAGGTACAACCGATTATCACGAACTGTTCAAGAAGCTTCTGCCGGAACCGAATCGGGAGCTGTTTGAGGTGGTCATTCGCACACTGCGGGAACTGGACGAGAGCAACCGCAATCTGAACGGACTGGAAGAACGGCAACAGTACCTGGAATCACTGGCCGGACTGGTGGATGGTATCCGGGAGCGGCGGGAGGCGAAGCTTCGCTATCAGTGGCTGATTCATCATCTGAAGGCTGAACAGCATGGAAGAGATCAACAGAATTGTCTGGAACAACAACAGGAGAAGGAACAGGAGCTGGCCGGATGCACAGCGGAGATTCAAACCGGCAAGCGGCAGTTGGACGAATATCAGCGTCAGCTCAACAGCTTGCGCCAGCAGGACAAAAGCGGGTTGCTGGCAATGGAGCAGGAGCGAAAACAGGAGATCGAGAGGCTGAAGACGGACTGCGATCAACTGCAACAGGACGTGAAGGATCATACACAGACTGTTACGAAGGTTGACCGGGAAGCTCGGGATTCATTGAAGGACTGGCGGATGTCGGTGCGCGGTTTTTACACCTCGCTGCACAGGCTTCGTGACAAGCTTCCCTTCGCGATAGGTTATCTGCTGGCGGACCTCGATGCGCAGCAACGAGTCGAGGAGATCCGGGAGGCCAAAGATGTCATCGTGGACAGAACGGCTTCCGATTCACAGGCCGCTCTGGATCAACTGACTGGGGAACAATCAGCGCTCAAGGCTCGTCAGAACAACCTGAACAGTGAACATGAAGCGCTGGAAGAACAGATCGCCACGCTGGAGAAAGAGCAGGAACTGGCTCCGCCGGTTGCCGGCTTCAGTGACGCCTGCCGTGCGCTGGAGGAGGCCATGGTTCAGCCGGCGCCTTTGTACCGTGGGCTGGAATGGCGTCCAGAGATTCTCCAGGCGACGCGTGCGGCCATCGAGGAGACCATCGGGGCTGAGGTGCTCAGTATCCTGCTGGTAGCCGGTGAGGATTGGGAAGCCGCCTCAAATTCAGTGCTGAAGGAGTACCCCGGGATTCGCCTTGCCAACAGGGACGAAGCCGCCATGGATCTGCCGGGGTGGATGCGGAAAAACTTCGACATTCAGGAGTGTGATCCGGGGGCGCTTCGAGTCTTGGCCGAAGAGATGCAGGCCGAACGCCATCCGGCGGTGGACAAGGTAGGCAGCGAGACCGTTCTTCGCTTCCGAAGCCACCAGCGTCGTCTGAAAGGCGAACAAGCATTCCTGATCGGTGCTGCGAGCCGACAGGACGCCCTCAAGAAGAAAATCAGGGAGCTGGAACAGAAGAAAAAGGAGATCGCCCGTGATCTCAGGGAAGTTACGAAACGGGCGAATGAGCTCGATGATCAACGATCCAGCCTGAACACGCTCGCCGACATGCTTCGTACCTCACCACGTGAAGTGATAAACCTACGCTATCAAGCGCTATCTGCTCAGGATCGCGTTGAAGATGCGAAGCATCGTCTCAGAGAAAAGCAGTCGGACCTCGATATACAGACAGAACACCTTTCCAATCGTGAGACCGAACTGGCTGATATTCAGGCCCGTATCAAAAACGAGCGGCTCGATCAACTCGAACGCCGACAGAAGCGAGTACAGAAACACATTGATCAGACTCAAGATCAGCTCGATGATCTGCGAGAAAAGAAGGGTCACATCGCTGGAAGCATTGAGCGACTGCGGCAGGAAACTGCCGAACTGACGGAACGCATTGACAAAGAGTATCAGAAACGTGCGGAGTTCGCTGAGCAGCTTGCGCCCCTGGCGGCGGATGTCGAAAGCGTGGAATACTATGTGCTGCGGACCTGGAAGGGCCGGCAGTTTACTCGCATTCAGAACGTCGAAGCGGTGCTGTCCCAGGCCGACCGGGATGAAGCACTGAAGACTGGCGAACTGCGTACTCAATTGTCACACCCGACTTTTGGCGCGCAGTATTCGTTCACCTATGACGAACCGAAGAACCTGCTGACCGACCGGCACATGAGCCCCATCCAGGAGGTGGTCGCCGGCGGACGAAAGGAGATCGAAGAGCAGCGCGAAGTCATCAACCAGCGCACCCACGAACTCATCAAGACGATCATCATGGGGGATTTGTTCACCGAACTGAAGCGTAGTGTCAACATCCTTCGCGAGATGGCGCGCAAGATCAATCATCTGCTGCGGGAACGGGACTTCGGGGGCAACAGGTATCGGTTCAACCTTGAGGTCCAGCCTGGCTACCGCGACCTCCTGACCGTCATTGAACAATACAACCCCATGGACTCGCGCGCACAGGAAGAGCTCAAGCACTTCCTCGAGCTGCACAAAGACGAGATCATGCACACCGATGTGAATGATATCCCCGAGATTCTGGATTACCGGAACTGGTTTGAATATGTGCTGAACATGACGCGGCAGGTCGAATCGGACGGTGTGAAGATCGACAAGCACACCAAGAGCCTGGGATCCGGGGGCGAGCAGGCAGTGCCCAACTACCTGCTGATCCTGATGGTGGCGCATTTTCTGTACGACGGCAATAGTGCGCTGAAGGCGCGTGTGCTGCTGTTTGATGAGGCTTTCTACGGGATCGACTCGGGACGTCGTGACCAGTTGCTGGGCTTCGCCTCGGACCTGAAGCTGCAACTCTTCGTGGCGTCACCCGACCTCGACGGGGTCAAGCAGGAGATTCCCTATTCCACTACACTGCTCATTATTAAAGACACGGACTGTCATGTGCACTTGATGAAGTGTGACTTCAGCAGCCGCTATCAACTGGATATGCTCGATACGGACGCGGACCTGTCAGCCCCGGATTTCAAGCCGACAGAAGGGAACGACCATGCTTGATGCAACGGAAGTCACTGAGCAGCTTCGGACCGTTCTGCATGACTCCCCCAATGTGCGCCTGCTTCTGGAGAAAGTGGCTCGCCGCCTCGAAAAGTCCGGTCGGTTTAAAGGCCAACTGAAGCTGGGCGAGAATCTTCCGGCCGCTGTCCGAGAGGCGTTGTTGCAAGTCTTTCCCAACCGGGCGGTGCAGGTGCGTCCCAATGGAGATGTGGTACTCAAGCTGGATCATGTCGTGATCGAGGAGGAGGATGAGCCGGTCCTGCTGAAGGCCTACGCCACGGTGTTTGGCTTCGACGGCGAGGCAGAGGAGCGTCGTGAACGAGTGAAACGGGACACCCGGAAAATGCTCGACCGGTTCAGGTTGGCCTATCCGGATCTGGAACCTGTATGGGATGACTGTTTGGCAAACCTGTCCGAATGGATCGCTATGGCGAGAAAGAAGGGGGGGGAATCGGTACGGGAGGAACTGACCTCGCTTTCAAAGGCTGTTCGATTCCTGCAATCCCCCCACGATCCGCTTGGCCGGATGGAGCTTGGGGCGCGGTTCTTCAACGACAGCAAGGCGTTCAAACAATCCCCGTCACGCACCGCACGAATGGAGCAGTGGCTGCTGCTCATGGAGAACCGCGAAATCACTGAAGAGAACCGTCGTCAGGTATGGGCGGACCATGATGTGGTGGACAATCCCACCGCGATCAAGGTATCCCTGTTCGGCCCGTTGCTTTATACGAAACAGGGCAGGGAGTGGGACTGGATTGCGCGTCTGCACGAACAGGGCGAGAGCGCGACTCTGTCCTGGGACAATCTTCAGGGCATAGAATCGCTGAAGCTGCCGAAAGACATTCCCGTGATCACCTGCGAGAACGAGACGCCCTTCAACACCCTGATACGCGAAAAGCAGCCCGGCCTGATTATCTACACCGCCGGGTATCCCAATTCGGCGGTTCGGAAGCTGATAGCGGGCCTTCCGAACAGTGTGTCTTCTATATTGCATTGGGGAGACAGCGACCTCGACGGCCTCCGAATCGCGTCGATCATCCATCGTATCAGACCTGTGACGCTCTGGCGCTGCGGCCTGGAGGAGCTGCGCCGGCATCAGGCTGTTCTGCATCCGTTGACAGTTGAGCAGCAACAACGGATCGAGCACTTTCTCCAAGTGCATCCGGATTATCCATTCCGCGCTGAACTGCAGTATACTCTGGGGAACGGCTGGTTGGAACAGGAGCAGTACATTCCAATTGTTTAAGTGTTTTCAAAGGGTTACTTGTCATTGCCCCACTAACAGGAAGAGGATATATCTAACCCGGATACTTCACGAGTATTCATGCTTCGTCAACTTAACCCAACTTTCGCACTTGCCAGCGTAAGTGATTGATATGGTGGTTCTTGCAAAGAATCGAACATACTGGGATTCTTAAGTACTTGTTTATTCTGGATTCACGGCTGTCCCAAACTACGGGACACCGCAAGCTACGTTACGCTTCGGTTCCCGCCTTCGCGGGAATGAGAATGGGTTCTATTCTATGACAGCCTGTTCCGCCGGAATGGCACTCGTTGCTGATTCTGATACAGTCGCTTTCGCGGGAAGGACAGCACGAGGCATTTCAATCCAGCGCTGATCGACTCGCAATCGAGTATGAATCGAGCATTCTTCTACCGAAACACCAGCGTGGATTCGTTGGGGATGATGGCTCGTTTTTCCACCACGACCACCCCGTCCCTCAGCACCCAGCCGTCGCCCTCCTTGTACTCACCGGGGCCGGCGACGATCCGCACACGGTCGCCAATGCGGGCGTCCTTGTCAATGATGACGCCCTCCAGGTGGCAATCCCGCCCGATGCCGATGTCGGGAATCTCCTGCTTGCGGTTGTTGTTCTGGTCCGCCTCGGACTCAAAATAATCCGCGCCCATGATGTAGGAGTCGATGATGGTGGAGCCTTTGCCGACACGGGACCGGACGCCGATGATGGAGCGCCGGATGTAGGCGTCGTCCACGATGCACCCTTCACTCAGAACGGCGTTCTCGGCGGTGGTGCGCGAAATCTTGCTGGGCGGCAGGTAGCGCGCGTGGGTGAAGATCGGGTTGCCCTCATCGTAGAAACTGAACTTGGGTGTGGTGGCAACAAAGTTCAGGTTGGCTTTATGAAACGATTTAATCGTACCGATGTCTTCCCAGTAGCCCTCGAACAGGTAGGACGATACCTTCAGCCCCGCCTGGACGGCGTGGGGGAAGATCTCCTTGCCGAAGTCCATCTCACGGTCGGTGGTGAGGATATCCTCCAGGATCTCCCGCTTGAACACGTAGATGCCCATATTCACCAGGCAATAGCCCGGGCGGGCGGCCATGCCGCGGTTCTGCCAGAATTCGTCCTGAATCTCCAGCTTGTTGATGATTTCCTCGTCCTGGGGTTTTTCCACGAAATTCTGCACGAAACCGTGTTCGTCGATTTCCATCACACCCAGTTCGGGCGCTTTGGCGCGCTCCACCGGAATCGCCGCCACGGTCACATCCGCGCCCTTCTCGCGATGCTCCTGAACCAGCTTCCGGTAATCCATGCGATAAACATGGTCGCCGGACAGGATCAGGTAGTGGGAGAAACGGAAGCGGTCGTAATGTTTCAGGGTCTTGCGCACCGCGTCAGCCGTGCCCTGGAACCATTCGGAGGAGTGCTGGGTCTGTTCGGCGGCAAGGATATTGACGAAACCGTCAACCCGGAAGCTGTCAAAATGATAGGTGACATCCACATGCCGGTTCAGGCTGGCGGAGTTGTACTGGGTCAAGACAAAGATTCGGTAGATGTCCGAGTTCAGGCAGTTGGAGATGGGAATGTCGATCAGCCGATACTTGCCGTTAATCTGCACCGCCGGTTTGGAACGGACTTTGGTAAGAGGGTACAACCGGGTTCCCTTGCCGCCCCCCAGAATGACCGCCATAATGTCGCGCATTTCCAATCTCCTCCCGTATTCTGCCGCTATCCCGACACGCACCTTGTACCTGAATCGTACGTGCGTCTGGATTTGTACGGAATGTTGGTTTGGTAAAAAGCCTGTTTGGACTCCCTATCTGTATGGGGAGAAACCGCCCGCCGGGTCAAGCCGGTTGAACAATTAATTCAGCTCGTTGAGGATAGCCAGGGTGGCCGACGCGCCGATGCGGGTCGCCCCGGCGGTGACCATGGTTTGCACATCGGCCAGGGTCTTGATGCCGCCGGCGGCCTTGATCCCGGCGCGGCCCCGGGCGATATCGGCCATCAGTTCCACCGCTCTCACCGTCGCCCCGCCGCCGCCGAAACCCGTGGACGTCTTGATAAAGTCCGCACCGGCGTCCATGGCGGTCCGGCTCGCTTCCACCACCTGGGCATCGTTCAGCTCGCAAACCTCAAGAATCACTTTAAGAGTGTGTTCGCCAATGGCCTTCCGCACCGCCGCCACATGCTCGCCTGCGATCCCCCATTCCCCTTCCAGCGCCGCGCCCACCGGCATAACCATGTCAATCTCCGCCGCGCCGTCATGAATCGCACGGGTGGCTTCCATGGCTACTAGTTCCTTCCGGCTCGCCCCCAGGGGAAACCCCACCACGCTGCACACCGCCACCTCGCTGTCTTTCAGCACCTCGTGGACAGTGGTTACCCACAGAGGATTAACGCATACCGACGCCACCTTGTGCTCCAGACCCTCGTTGGCGACGCGAAGAATATCCGCCCTGGTCGCCGAAGCTTTCAGGAGGGTATGGTCCATGATGGCGGCGACGGCTTCACGTGTTAACGGGTCCGGCCAGTGTATGGGCAGGTGTGGCATCGTGTGGTCCTGTTGTCTTACTGGTTCACCGCTTCGGCGGCCATATCGGCGAGTCTGCCGGCCTCTTCCGCCGAACGGCCCTCGGCGAAAATCCGCACAATCGGCTCCGTGTTCGAGAGACGCACATGCGCCCAGCCTTCCTCCAGATCAACCCGAACCCCGTCGCGAATGTCGTAGTTCGCATCTTCACCAAACCGCTTGCGGAGCATGCCTTCCAGGGCTTCGGCATCGACACCTTTCGCCGGGGCCTTGCGTTTGACCATCTCGTATTGCGGCAGTCGGCTGACCACCATGCTCATGGGTTCATCTTCCGATCCCAGTTCCGCCAGCGCGAGGGCAGCGCCAACCAGGGCGTCGCGCCCGGTATGCACACCCGGGAACATCACGCCGCCGTTGCCTTCCCCGCCGATCACCGCTTTAACACGGTCCATCTCGGCGGCGACATGAGCCTCCCCGACCGGAGTCCGGTAACAGGGAACCCCGGCCTCCCGTGCAATATCCTCCACAGCGCGTGACGTGGAAAGGTTGATGACCACCGGCCCCTTTTCCCGTTCCAGGATGTACTTGACCGCGAGGGCGAGGGTATATTCCTCGCCGATGGGCGTACCCTGTTCATCAACAATAGCCAGCCGGTCGCCGTCGGGGTCGAGCGCCAGGCCGACATCCGCGCCTTCGTCCTTCACCAACTCGCTGAGGTCTTCCAGGTTGTGAGGAAGCGGTTCGGCCTCACGTCCAAAATGCCCGCTCAGGTCGTCGTGAATCCTGGTGACATCGCAGCCCATCTCATGCAGCAGATCCGGCATGACCAGGTTGCCGACGGAGTTGACGGCGTCCACCGCGACACGGTACTGCCCGCGACGGATGGCGGAGACGTCGATCAGAGGGTTTTCAAGCACCTTGCGGATGTGGATCTCGCCGGCGCCGTCGTGGGAAGTGACTTTTCCCAGTCGTCCGGTGCCAACGTAATTCAGTTCACCTTCCCGGAAGAGACGGTTGACCTCTGCGCCTTCGACGGGGCCGAGGAAACGAGCGCGACGGTCCAGGAACTTCAAGGCGTTCCACCCGATAGGGTTGTGGCTGGCGGTAACGCAGATGCCTCCGGTCGCACCAAGCTCCTCCACCATGATTTCTATGGTTGGCGTGGTGGCCAGACCCAGGTCGATCACGTCCACACCGGTGGCGTTGAGACCCGCAAACAGCGCGGAGCGCACCATGTGACGCGAGGGACGGGTATCGCCGCCCACCACAATCGTGCCGCCCTTCATGAACGTGCCGAACGCGGCGCCGTACCGGGCGATCACCTCCGGCGACAACCCGTCGCCGATCACCCCTCGTATGCCTGCCACCCCTGTCATCAATCGGGCCATGAAACCTCCGTGTGGTCTGGTGCAGCTCTAATATAAGGCAGACGGCCAAACACACCAAGACAATTCAGGTTGTACGAACAATCCACTGGAATCAATGACAGCATTCCATGTCAACCTGTTCCGTACCATCCTCCGTCTGGTGGACTGCGACCTTGGGACTCAGGTAAGGAATGCCGAGGGAGAGCCCACGCACGATGAGCAAGAGTGCCAATACCACCGCCGCCGCGGGCAGCAGCTTGCTCATGGCGCGCTTGATTTTGTGCTGCACGAGGTTGCCGGCGATGGCGACAGCCAGCATCACGGGAATCGTGCCAAGCCCGAACAGCACCATGAAACCCGTGCCGCCCAGCACGGATCCAGTGGTCGCCGCGCCCGCGAGAGCGGCGTATACCAAGCCGCAGGGGAGGAACCCGTTGAGGATGCCGATGAGGAACAGGCTGCCGAAGGTCTTACGCCCGATCAGCTTGAACCAGAGTTTTTTCAGTTTACCGCCGAACACCTGGAAAACGTTGGGCGAGAGCAGCCAGGCGGTGAAACGGTGGGGCAGGAAGACGGCGATCAAAATCAGTACGCCCATGGTGATGGAAAGATAACGCTGGAAGCCCGCCATGGCGACGGTCGCGCCGATCAGGCCCACGACAGCCCCCAGCAGGCCATAGGTCACCGTCCGGCCCAGGTTATAGAGAGTGCGCCCCACGATATACTGCATCCGGCCGGACTCGGCGTCGGTCAACGCCAGCACAATCGGCCCGCACATGCCGATACAGTGCAGGCTGCCGAACAGGCCGATCAGAAACCCGGGCCAGATGATGAGTAGTGTATCCATCACTCCCTCGCTTGTACGATCGGTGTCTCATGCCATAGCAGCTGACTGTATATGATGTCGCGGTGAGTCAGAATGTCCAATAGACCTCATTCCAGCGTAGCAGACTGTCGCAGAATGCGAGAGAATCTCATTCCAGCGTAGCAGACTGTCGCAGAATGCGAGAGAATCTCATTCCAGCGAAGCAGACTGTCGCAGAATGCGAGAGAATCTCATT
>CAZYOC010000080.1:12275-12462 GCA_964648415.1 uncultured bacterium
GAGAGAATCTCATTCCAGCGAAGCAGACTGTCGCAGAATGCGAGAGAATCTCATTTCAGCGAAGCAGACTGTCGCAGAATGCGAGAGAATCTCATTCCAGCGAAGGCTGGAATCCAGTCATGTTAATATGCTACAATATGTTAACTATGCGAATCGAAAGGTGAATGCTACTCTGGTGTTGAATTGC
>CAZYOC010000080.1:12562-17445 GCA_964648415.1 uncultured bacterium
CAACATTTTGTTTTCTTGCACCTTGCCTGGATTCCAGCCTTCGCTGGAATGAGAGTAGTTTCAATTTTGATACAGTCTGGTAGACTGGAATCCAGTCATGTTAATATGCTACAATATGTTAACTATGAGAATCGAAAGGTGAATGCTACTCTGGTGTTGAATTGCCAACATTTTGTTTTCTTGCACCTTGCCTGGATTCCAGCCTTCGCTGGAATGAGAGCGGTTTCAATTTTGATACAGTCTGGTAGACTGGAATGAGAGTAGTCGCTATTCTGATAAAGCCTGCTTCGCGGGAATGAGAGTGGGTTCTATTCTGCGACAGTCTGCTGCGCAGGAATGACACTCGTTGGACACTGTGATACAGCCTCCTGCGCAGGAATGACACTCGTTGGACACTGTGATACAGTCTCCTGAACAGGAATGACACTCGTGAGTCCTTATGATACAGTCTCGAAAGCGTGAATCCAGACGTTCATAGCCTAATCCTCGCTGTCATGTCCCACTTCGAGAAACAGGTTCCCATCCACCAGATACAATTCCTGGTCGACCACCCAGCGCACTCGCGTTTTCCAGGCGCCCTGCGGCAATGATCCCAAGGGGAGTACCTGCCGGCCGGATGCATCGGGAACCAAGGGGAACTGCCGGTCCAGGTCAGCGCCGGAGGGACGGTAGAACTCGATCCGGCCACGGACTTTTTTCCCGCTATGCGCTTCTGGCAATACGACTTCCAGGATCGCAGGTGAATCGTGGTAAAGCACCTGGAGGGGCGGGTCGAGGGCGGCGGTGCGTTGCCGGGCGTCGATGATCTGCTGGTAGTCCTGACCCTCCACGAAATAATGGTCGCTTGCCAGATAGTTCTTCTGGCGCAGGGTGGCGATGATCCCGAATGTGATAAACAGGAGGGTAAACAGGGCGAGAGACAGGAAGACCGCGGCGGGCCAGTAGCTGCGACGTGTGGCGGCGGATGGTGACGTGATCTCCTCCTCGTCTGGAGTTCGCTCCGGGCGCGAATCCACGAAAACCCAACAGCGATACGTGTTCTGGAATATACACGAATCAGGAAGAATAGCAAAGACCGGAATCCCGGCGACGGGTCGCAAAGAAACGATGCCGATTCCAAAGGAACCGGCATCGTATATCGTTCTCCTTGCGTACGGAGTCAGTCTACTCCATGGCGTCGGCCGCTTCTTCGGCTTTTTTCTCGACCTTATCCGCGGCTTCTTCCGCCTTCTCTTCCACCGTATCGCTGATCTCGTCCGCCTTCTCTTCCACCTTTTCCTGCACTTCTTCTGCTTTTTTCTGAGCTTTCTCGATCGCCTGCTCGCGTTGCTTCTCGCAACCGATCACGAACAGAAACGCGGCGGTAAGCAGCAAGGTGCTCAGGACAACGATCCATCTCCTCATGATCTCCCCCTTCTGTTTGGTGGATAACCGTGCGGCATTTCCGGTTACGCTTAAATGTCCGGGTTTAGCCTCTTACATGCAAGATCAAACTCATTCACAAGGCGATTAATAAGCTCTCCTGCCGTGGGGAGATCGCGTATGAGTCCAGAGCCTTGTCCGGCTTCGAGTTGGCCCTCGTCGAGGTCACCGTCGAAGATGCCGAGCTGTTCACGTTTCGCGCCCAGCAACTCAATCAGCTCGTCACGACCTGCGCCGCGTAACTCCGCTTCCTGAACCCGCCTGGTCCAGGCGTTCTTGATCATCCGGGCCGGGCCGATTTGCCACAGGTTGTAAGTAGTGGCGGTATCGCCGGCCTCAAGGATCGCCTGCTTGTAGTTGTCGTGAGCGGACGACTCGATGGTGGCGGCGAACCGGGTGCCGATCTGGACGCCCGCCGCGCCCAGCGTGATCGCCGCGGCGATCCCACGTCCATCCGCAATACCTCCCGCCGCCAGCACCGGGATCGACACCGCATCCACTACCTGCGGGATCAGGGCCATCGTGGTCACCATGTCCAGCCCGTTGTGGCCGCCGGCCTCGAACCCCTCCGCCACCACCGCGTCGCAGCCCGCCGCTTCCACCTTCTGCGCGAAAGTGACACCCGGGACCACATGCACGACGATACAATCCTTCTCCTTTAATAAAGGAGTAAACCGTTTGGCGCTGCCCGCGGAGGTGAAGACGATACCCACCTCCTCGTCGAGGACCACGCGCACCAGGTCTTCGATGTCGCCGCGCAAGAGGGGGAGATTGACGCCGACGGGTTTGCCGGTCAGGCTGCGGGCCTTCCGGATATGTTGACGCAGCAGGTCCGGTTTCATGGAGCCGGCGCCAATCAGGCCCAGGCCGCCGCTTTCGGAAACCGCCGCCGCCAGCCTGGCGCCCGCCGCCCAGACCATCCCGCCCTGG
This sequence comes from uncultured bacterium, assembly GCA_964648415.1. GTDB lineage: Bacteria > Electryoneota > Electryoneia > Electryoneales > Electryoneaceae. The sequence continues at coordinate 14,915 of CAZYOC010000080.1, forward strand.
ATGATCGGGTACTCGATACCGAACAACTCTTGTAGTCGTGTGTCGCGAAAAGGCATGATGCCGCACTCCCGGGTGAATGTCGTGTCTGAAGTAAAGTATGAATTTCAGAAAACCAAAGCGAATACAGTGTCCAGTCTCACTCTGCTCCGAAATGATTCACTCGCTTTCCCTGGTTCAAGCATAATATTCAACAGGTTAGATGAGTGGAGACGGTACCGGGAGACCGGGAACACGCTTTGCAAGAATAACGGTGAAAGTTGATTCGGACTAACTTAGTGTCTGATTGTGATACACTGCACAAAGAAAACAGCGTCACGAACGCTGACAGGCTCAGGTGGAGGCTGACCATGAAGCTGGGACAGAAGATTGGGATCGGATTTGGGATCGTTCTGGTTGTACTTGCTGCAATTGTGATTGTGGGTTTAACTGCCCTGCGAAGCGCGGATTCGGGATTCCAGCAATACCGTGGCTACGCTTTGCTGACCAATGAGGCCGGCCGGATCCAGGCGAACATCCTGGAAGGACGTCTTGCTGTTGTCAAATTTGAAGTCCTCGCCAAGGAGGGGGCGGGCAAGGCGGAATTGAACGGGCGCTTTGATGAATTCTACATGCGCTTTGACAATGTGCAGGAGTTCATCCAGAATGGGATCGAGCTGGCGGACGATGATCAATTGATTGAAGTATACCAGCAGCTTGCACAGGCGGCGGTTGAATACCGCAGAACCGTTGATACCATTCGCTCGCTCGCCCAGGAACCTCTGACTCCGCTCGTCATGGCGCAGATCGAAGATCTGATGTCCGGCAAACTGGATGTGATCGGTCCTCAGATGGCCGATGAGATCGAAGAGATCAAGCTGAATCTGAAGGCGAAGCAGGACGAGCTGGGACCGAGACTTCAAGCAGCAAATCAGCGTTCGGTGACTTTGATGATCGTGGTCGGCATCATCGCCATCATCCTGGGTATCATCGCCGCCATTGTGATTACGAGGATGATCACCAAACCGATCATCGAGGTCGTGGGCGCCGCCGAGATGATCGCGGTGGGCGATCTCAGCCAGGAACTGCATGCCAAATCCAACGACGAGATCGGTGTGCTGACCAACGCCTTCGCCGATATGACCGCGTCGCTTCGCAAGAAAGCCGAAGCGGCCAAGCAGATCTCCGACGGCATCCTCAACATGAGTATCGACGCGTCCGGCGATCAGGACATACTCGGCAAGTCCATGATCGCCATGAAGAACAACCTGGCCGACGTGATCCGCGAGATCACTCAGACCTCGGATCTGCTGGCGTCCGCCTCCGAGCAGTTCATTTCCATCTCGTCCCAGATGTCCTCGAACTCAGAGGAGACAGATTCCCAGGCGGCCAATGTGTCGGCTTCTGCGGAAGAGACCAGCAGCATTGTGGAAAACATCGCGGCCATGACCGAAGAGATGACCGCGACGCTGAAGAACATCGCGACCAACGCCGACGACAAGTCGCAGGCGCTGGGGCGTGTGGTCCAGTCGATTGAAGAATCGTCCGACGGCATCAACAACGTCGCATCCGCGATGGAAGAGATGACCGCCTCGATCAACGAGGTGGCCAAGAGCACGTCACAAGCCAGCGAGATCGCCGACACCGCCAGCCGCCGGGGCCAGGAAGTTCAGGGCCACATGGAGAAGCTGGACGAGGTGGTCAAGCAGGTTTCCAAGATCGTGGACACCATCAAGGACATCGCCGACCAGACCAACATGCTGGCGTTGAACGCCACCATCGAAGCGGCCGGCGCAGGCGAAGCGGGCAAAGGGTTTGCCGTGGTCGCCAACGAGGTGAAGGAGCTGGCGCGTCAGAGCGCCGACGCCGCCGGGGACATCGGCAGCCAGATCGAGACCATGCTTGGCAGCAGTCAGGAAGTGGTGCAGTCCATCGACAGCATCTCCAAGGTGCTCGATGATGTGGCCAGCATCAACCAGTCCATCGCTGCGTCGATGACTCAGCAGTCATCGACCGCCAACGATATTTCGGGCACCGTGGCCTCTGTGGCGCAGTCCTCCAGCGAGGTGGCGCAACTGTCGCGTGAAACCTCCACGGCCATCGTGGAGATCGCCAGCCACGCCAACGAGGCGGCGACCACAGCCGATGAGCTGTCGCGCAACGTCAGCGAAGCCACCGGCGCGGTACGGGATATCGCACGGTCCATCGAGATGATCAGCAGCGCCACGCGGGAGACGGTGGAAGGGGCCGCTTCCACGCACCAGTCCGCGCAGGATCTGTCGCAACGCGCGCTGTCGTTGAAAGAAATTGTCGGTAAGTTCACTGTCTGATTCCCCCTCAGACGATCCATGCAGCGCAGAACCCGTCGGCTATTCGGCGGGTTCTGTTTTCAGAATTCGCTACTGTGTCGATCTTAAACAGGCTGTTGCAGCATTCTGATGTCTCGCATTCCCGCGAAACAGACTGTCGCAGGATGTGAGAGGTATCTCATCCCAGCGAAGCAGACTGTATCAAAATGTCCAATGGATCTCATTCCCGCGAAGGCGGGAATGAGA
>CAZYOC010000081.1:0-7802 GCA_964648415.1 uncultured bacterium
ATTCCAGCCTTCGCTGGAATGAGATCGGCTCCTATTGTGCAACAGCCTGTATAGTCATTCTCGAATTTATTCCGTCATCTTCCTTGGCAGAGAGGCAGCAGTCTAGAGTGTCGGTGTAGTCCCTGTGGGAAGACTGAGTCAAAGTATTTTCACCCCAGCAGGATGGAACAAATAGCTTATGAGCGCATGACGGATTAATAATGGGAATGGCTATATATCAAAATGCCCAACGAGTGTCATTCCTGTGGAAGGCGCTGTATCAAAATGCCCAACGAGTGTCATTCCTGCGTAGGCAGGAATCCAGGCAAGCTGATATACTATAGAATATTAGCTTTCGAGAACAGCTTTATACACGTAGCTATATACACGTAAAGAACAAGCGCACAACATAAAGTGCAACACAAAACCCATACAGAAGGTGAAGGAGAGAGAACGATGCCATTGACGCAAGAAGCAAAGGCAGCCTTGATCAAAGAGTACGGCCGCGACGAGAAAGACACCGGCCGAACCGAGGTTCAGATCGCGTTGTTAACAGCGCGGATTCAGGAGTTGACGGATCACTTCCGGACGCACGACAAGGATCACCATTCCCGTCGCGGCCTGTTGCAGATGGTGGGGAAACGCCGCCGCCTGCTGGATTACTACAAGAAGAAGGACATCCAGGGCTACCGTGAACTCATTCAAAAACTTAAGATCCGCCGGTAACGCGTCGGACTGAAACGTGCTTCGGCACACGGAGGAATCGCATGATAGTGAAGAAATCGATCGAACTAGGCGGTCGGACACTGTCCATTGAAGTGGGCAAAGTGGCAAGACAAGCTGACGGCGCCGCGTGGGTGCGGTATGGCGATACGGTCATCCTCGCGACGGTCGTCTCCCGAAAAGAGCTGTCGGACAACACGAACTTCTTCCCGCTGACGGTGGATTATCGGGAAAAGATGTACGCCGGCGGACGGATCCCCGGTGGGTTCTTCAAACGGGAAGCCCGGCCTCACGAGAAGGAGGTATTGACCTCGCGTCTCATCGACCGTCCCATTCGTCCCTTGTTCCCGAAGGGCTATTATTATGAAACCCAGGTTCTGATTTCCGTGCTGTCTCACGACGGCGTGAACGAAGCGGATATCCTGGGCGGCATTGGCGCGTCTACGGCCATCCAGGTGTCGGATATCCCGTTTGAACAAGGCTGCGCTTCGGTGAAGGTCGCGCGGGTCAACGGCGAGCTGGTTCTCAATCCGACCTTCGAGCAGCTTGAAGAAGCGGACATGGACCTGATCGTGGGCGGCACCAAGGAAGCCGTCACGATGGTGGAAGGCGAAGCGAAGGAGATCGACGAGGAAGAATTCATCGCCGCCATCGACTTTGGTCACGACGCGGTTAAGAAGATCGTCGCCCTGCAGGACGAGATCGCTGCGGAAATCAACACGCCCAAGCGTGAGTGGGTCGCCATCAAAGTGACCCCGGAAATCGCCGAAGCGGTCGCAAAAGAAGTGCAGGACGAGATCAACAGCGCGGTCCAGATCCAGGAAAAAGCGGAACGCAAAGAAGCCATCTCCGCCATCAAAGACAGGATGCTCGAGAAGTTCGAGGAGCAGTTCCCCGAACAGGCGAAACTGATCAAGTCCGCCGTGGAAGACCTGGTGAAGGAAGCGATGCGGAAGAACGTGTTGCAAAAGAAGGTGCGTCTCGACGGCCGCGGCACCCGCGACATCCGTGCGATCTCCGCGGAAATCGGCCTGCTGCCGCGTGTTCACGGCTCCGCCCTGTTCACCCGTGGCCAGACCCAGTCCCTGGGTACCTGTACCCTCGGCACGAAGACGGACGAGCAGCGGATCGACGATCTGGAAGGCAACTTCTGGAAGACCTTCATGCTCCATTACAACTTCCCGCCCTTCTGCACCGGTGAAGTGAAGAAATTTCTCGGTACGGGCCGGCGGGAACAGGGGCACGGCCACCTGGCGGAACGCGCCATCAAGGCCATGTTGCCCCAGTGGGAAGACTTCCCGTACACCATCCGCCTGGTGAGCGATGTTCTGGAATCCAACGGGTCGAGCTCGATGGCGACGGTCTGCTCGACTTCGCTGGCGGCCATGGACGCGGGCGTGCCGCTGAAGAAGTCGGTCGCCGGCATCGCCATGGGCCTGATCAAGGTGGACGACGATTACGCCATCCTGTCGGACATCCTGGGCGATGAGGATCACCTGGGCGACATGGACTTCAAGTTGGCCGGCACACGTGACGGCATCACCGCTTTCCAGATGGACATCAAGATCAAGGGCCTGCCCCGTGAGATCATGATGGAAGCGCTGGCGCAGGCGAAGGAAGGCCGGGCGCACATCCTGGGCATCATGGATGCTGCGATCGACAAGCCGCGAGAGACACTGTCCGCCACCGCCCCGCGCATCACTTTCATGCACGTCGATCCGGAACAGATCGGCATGGTGATCGGCCCCGGCGGCCGCACCATCCGTCAGATCCAGGGCGAGTACGGCGTGAACATCGACATTGATGACGACGGTACGGTGTGCATCTCCTCGACGGATGACGAGTCCTCGAAGCTGGCGACCGAACTGATCAAGAGCATGACTCAGGAACCGGAAGTCGGTACCGAGTACAAGGCGAAAGTCGTTAAGATCACCGACTTCGGCGCGTTCTGCGAGATCCTGCCGGGCAAGGAAGGCCTGGTGCACATTTCCGAGTTGGAATGGCATCGTGTCGGCAAGGTGGAAGACGTGGTCAACGTCGGCGACATCATCGACGTCAAGTTGGTCAACATCAACGACCAGGGCAAGCTGGATCTGTCCCGCAAGGCGCTGCTTCCCAAGCCGGAAGGCTACGTAGAGCGTCCCCCGCGTCAGAGTGGCGGACGTCCCGGCGGTGGCAAGCCTCCGTACAAAGGCGGCGGCAAGCCCCCCTACAAGGGCGGCAACCGTGGCCCCAGGGGCGGCGGCGGAAACCGGCGCGACTAATTGTGTAACACCCACGGATGGGCTGCCGGTTTCCGGCAGCCCATCCGTTTCTTTCATGTTTGACATCCGAGGAGCCTGTGCAGAAAACAACGGTTCACACGGCAAGCAGCACCTTCGAAAAGACCATCACCGATTCCGGCGTTCGTGTCATCACCGAACGCTTCGACAACGTCCGTTCCGTGGCGGTGGGCTTGTGGTTCATGGCCGGCTCGCGTGACGAGACCCCGGAGCAGGGCGGCATCTCGCACTTCCTGGAACACATGATGTTCAAGGGGACGAAAAAGCGCTCCCCGTTGCAGATCGCCCGCGAGATCGAGCAGGTCGGCGGCCATCTCAACGCATTCACCAGCAAGGAAGTCACCGCGTATTACGCGCACCTGCTGGACGAGCGCCTGCCTTTGGCGGTGGATGTCCTCACCGACATCGCCTCCCATTCCCGGTTCGCCGAGAAGGAGATCGAACGGGAGAAAGGCGTGGTGCTGGAGGAGATCTCCGGCGCGGAAGATGCGCCGGATGATGTGGTACACGAGGATTTCTCAACCCTCCTCTTCCCCGAACACAGCCTGGGGCGTCCCATCCTGGGGCTGCGGGAGACAGTCTCCGCGATCACGCGGGAAACCCTGTCTGCATATTGGCGGGAACGCTACTCCTCCGACCGCTGCATCGTCGCCGCGGCGGGCCGCGTGGATCACGATAAACTGGTCCGCATGGTGGAGAAACGGATGGAGTTGCCCAGCGACTCGGCTCCCCTCCGGCCGACCTTTGACCAGCGCAAACCGAACACCGAGCGCCACACTCGACGCAAGGACATCGTGCAGACGCACTTCTGTATCGGCATGCGCGGCTATCCGTTCAACGATGACCGTCGCTTCCCCTTCTTCCTGTTGAACACGGTGCTGGGCAGCGGGATGTCGTCACGCCTGTTTCAGCGGGTGCGCGAGCGCAACGGCCTGGCGTATACCATATATTCTTTTCATGAAGCTTATGCCGACTCGGGCCTGTTCGGCGTTTACGCCGGCGCCGAGGACAAACAGGCCGCCAAGGCGGAGAAGCTGATCCGCAAAGAGATGCAGAAACTGGTGGACAAGCCGCTGACAAAGGCGGAGCTGAAGCGGACCAAAACACAGTTGAAAGGCGCGCTGGTGCTGGGACTTGAAAACGTGTCGACACGCATGAGTCGCCTGGCTCGCAACGAGATCTTCCTGGGTGAATTTATCACACTCGACGACTTGATCCAGCGCATTGAAGCTGTGACCACAGAACAGATCCAGGAGACCGCACGGGAGCTGTTTACCCGGGAAGCGTCGGTCGCGCTGGTGCGACCTCAAGCCTGAAAACGTGGAGGGCTGGATGCCTGAAACCACGACACCTCGAGAACTGGCAGAGGATCATCTCGCCCGGTTGAACCTGGTGGGCAAGCGTAATGTCTGGAAGAACAACCACCCCAAGATCGCGGCGATTGTACGTCACGCCAGCAAGTATTTGAGATCCTGCAACAGCGTCGCCGAATTCGGCGTGGGCGACGCTTATCTCATGCGACGGATGGTCGGCATGGGCAAGCAATACACCGGGCTCGACATATCATCGTTCGCTGTCGACTACCACAACAAGCAGGCCAGGGTGCACGATTTTCCGGCGACCTTCAAGGTGCAGGATATTGCAGACCCCGACGGCTACGGCTTACCCAAACAAGATGCGGTCTTTTGCCTGGACATCCTGGAGCACATCAGCGAACCGCAGTATCGCCAGTCCCTCACTAACATTCACACACTGCTGGTTGATGGCGGCTACTTCCTGGGAACCGTGCCGTACAATGAGAACTTACAGAAGAGCATGGTGCAATGTCCGGAATGCGGCCATACGTTTCACCGGATCGGGCATCAGCAGAGCTTCGATCTGGACAAGCTGAGAGCATCACTCGGCGGCAAGTTCGCTATTGTCAAGCTGGGAGTGCTGCGAGGACGCTCAAAGCTGGATTGGATGCTGCGGATGAAAAAAGTGTTCCTCTATCCATTGAGACGCTATGCGCCAGGTGATACTATATATTTCATAGCTCAGAAGCGGTAGATCGACAACAGGCATCGTGCAACTCACGTCTTTTCACAGGGGGAGAAACCATGGCGATAGAAGCGATCAAGGTGGCGGGACGAACGGAGAACATCAAGTACGCCGTACGGGATATCGTGGTGCTGGCCAACCAGGTGGCCGCGACCGGCAAGGAGATGCTCTACCTGAACATCGGCGACCCGAACCAGTACGATTTCCGGACCCCGGAGCACATTGTCGAAGCCACTCACAAGGCCATGAAGGACAACTTCTGCGGTTATTCGCCGTCCTCCGGCATTCCCGATGCCCGTGAAGCTATCGGCCGCTACGCTACGACCAAGGGCATCAAGAACATCCACGACATCTTCGTGACCACGGGCGGCAGCGAAGCCATCGAAATCTGCCTCAGCGCGCTGGTGGACGAGGGTGAAAATGTCCTCACCCCCTCCCCCGGCTACCCGTTGTACACTGCGGTATTGAGTAAACTGCGCGCGGTGGAGAACCCGTACTACCTGGACGAGGAAAACGGCTGGCAGCCCAGTGTCGAGGATGTCAAGCAGAAGATCAACGACAAGACCCGGGCGCTGGTCATCATCAACCCGAACAATCCCACCGGCTCCAACGCGAGTGAAGAAACCTTGCGCGAACTGCTGGAGATCGCCAAAGAGCGCAATATTGTGGTGTTCGCCGATGAGATCTACGACAAGCAGCTCTTCGAGGGCGGCAAGCATGTCTCCATCGCGTCGCTTGACGATGACGCCCCGGTGATCACGTTCAACGGCCTCTCGAAGAACTACCTGGGGCCGGGCCTGCGGATCGGCTGGGGCGTGGTCAGTGGCAACCAGAAGCAGCTCGCCGCGTACATCGAAGCTATCAACAAGATCCTGCGCGCTCGGCTCTGCGCCAATCATCCGTTGCAGTACGCCATCCAACCCGCGCTGGAGGGCGACCAGTCTCACATCGATGAGATGATCAAGAAGCTGACCAAGCGCCGCGACCTGACAGTGGAACGGATGAACGCCATCGAGGGCGTCACCTGTGTCAAACCCGGCGGCGCGTTTTATGCGTTCCCGCAACTGCACATCGAAGGCGACGACGAGGAGTGGGTCAAGGGCCTGATCCAGAACCACGGCGTGGTGGTGGTGCCCGGCAGCGGCTTCGGTCAGGCTCCGGGAACAAAACATTTCCGCATCGTCTACCTTCCCACCGAGGACGTGCTGGAGAAGGCGTATACGGCCATTGAGCAGTACATGGATGAATTCATGAACAAGTAGGGGGCTCTGTGCACGAAGCACTATTCCCGCGTGTGAAGATCTGTTGTATTCAGGATGTGGAAGAAATGCGGCTGGCGGTGCGGTACGGCGCCACCTTCATCGGCCTGGTCGGACCCATGCCCAGCGGGTTCGGCCCCATCCCGGAAGCGACCATCGCTGAAATCGCCTCGGTGACGCCGCCCGGCGTGACCGCGGTGCTGCTCACCAGCGAGACCAGCGCGCAGGCCATCATCGCCCAGCAGAAACGGGTCGGCGTCGGTGCCGTGCAAATCGTCGATGAACTCAAAGACGGCACCTACCAGGAGCTGCGCGCCGGCATGCCGGGAGTGGACATCATCCAAGTGATTCACATGGACGGTCCCGAGGCGCTGGACCGGGCGGTAAATGCCGCTCCTCACGTGGACGCCTTGCTGCTGGACAGCGGCGATCCCCACGCAGAGGTGCGTGTTCTGGGCGGCACTGGAAAAACCCACGACTGGAACTTGAGCGCGAAGATCCGCTCCTCCATTGCCAAGCCGTTGTTCCTGGCCGGCGGATTGCGTCCCACGAATGTCGGCGAGGCCATGAATCAGGTTGCCCCGTTCGCCCTGGACCTCTGCACCGGAATTCGCACCGACAACAAGCTCGACGAGAACAAACTGCTGCTTTTCATGAGAAATGTCCGTGCGCAAACCAACAACCTGCTGGAGAAAATGACATGAGCAACTTGTTGAAGGTACAGATATCGCGTCTCGATCCCGACGCCACCGCCGATGTGCCGCTGCCGAAGAACATGTCGCAGGACGCCGCGGGAATGGACATCTACGCCGCGGTGGAGGACGAACTGGCAATTCATCCGGGGCAGACGGTCGCCGTGCCCACAGGCTTCGCCATCGCCGTGCCTCACGGCTACGAGGCGCAGGTACGTCCCCGAAGCGGCCTCGCCATGAAGCACAGCCTGATCATCCCCAACAGCCCCGGCACCATTGACAGCGACTATCGCGGCGAGGTGCGAGTCCTGCTGGCCAACTTCGGCGCGAATCCGTTCATCGTACGCCGGGGCGACCGCATCGCACAGATGGTGATCTGCCCGGTGATGAGGGTCGAGTGGGATGAGACCGCGCTTCTGCCCGACACTGACCGGGGCGCGGGCGGCTTCGGCCATACCGGGGTGTAACGTGCCGGCTCCGCCCGCCCTGCTCTACCACAAGATCTCGAATCGCCCTGAACCGGGCGTCACCTGGACCACTCCCGCCGCGTTTGAACGACAGATGCAGGAGCTGGAGGCGCTGGGAGTCAAAGGTTGCTCGCCCGAAAACGCTTTGCTTTTATGTAAGCAACAGCCCCTTAATGACCGCACAGAAAGCCGACAACGAGTGTCATTCCTGCGAAAGCAGGAATCCAGAAAGAGGCCGGACTCTACCTCGCAGCCGGAACCCCACCTGCATCATCAGCCGGGGACTGCCTCATCCCGGCGAAACGAGCAACAGCCCCTTAATGACCGCACAGAAAGCCGACAACGAGTGTCATTCCTGCG
>CAZYOC010000081.1:7902-16951 GCA_964648415.1 uncultured bacterium
AAAGCAGGAATCCAGAAAGCTTGACACCTCAATCACTCTCACGAGTCTTCAACCAGAAAATCAACACCCCATCATCTCATCCCAGCGAAGGCTGGGATCCAGGCAAGGTGCAACGAGAACACCCGCCGGCGTCTCAACTCCCATCGAATCCGCCGCGCGACACCCCGCACAATCTTCAAGAACAAATCACCCTACCCGACAACCCGTCATCCTCTCCTTCGACGACGCCTACGAGAGCGTCTACCAGAACGCCCTGCCCATCCTCGAACGGCACGGCTTCCACGCCATCGCCTTCATCCCATCCGCCTGCATCGGCAAGGCCAACACCTGGGACCCCGGTCGCTTCGGCCTGCGATTCCGTCACATGAACACCCATCAGCTCCGTGAATGGGTCAACGCCGGGCACGAGATCGGCTGCCACGGCGCCACACACACTCATTTCGGCCTGCTGTCCCACCTGCAACGGATTCGTGAGATCCGTGACGCCCGCTTCCGGCTGGAAGACACCGTGGGCGCGCCGGTACGCTGGCTGTCGCCGCCCTTCGGCTGGTACGACCGGCATGTGCTGGAAACCGCGCGCGACGCCGGCTATCACGGCTTCATGGTCCCGGTACGGCGGCGCGGCGTGATCGTACCGCCCGGCTTGAAGCTGCTGGTCCATACGCCGGTCTACTTCGGCGACCCTCGTTTCCTGCTGCGCGCCAAGCTGGACCCCTCGCATCCCCTGCATCGCCTGGAGCGCATCCGCACCCGGCTGATCCATGCCGGCAGTTGGGGAAGCGTTATCGTCTCCGCGCTCGCAGGCACACGCTAACGAAAAACGCGGCCCTCCCCGTCAGAGGAAAGCCGCGTTTGCTGTCACGCCGGAACCGGTTCAATTCACATACGGCGTATCCTTGATATACTGGTGCAGGTAGTGGATCTCGGTCTTGTATTTCTCAGACGCCGCCTTGACCAGATCGCCGATGGAGACCAGCCCCACCAGTTTACCGTCTTCCAGCACCGGCAAGTGCCGCACACGTTTTTCAGTCATCACCGCCATGGCTTCTTCCACCTTGTGGCCCACCAGGCCCACCACCAGATCCCTGGACATGTGATCATCAATAATCGCATCCTTTATATCGACATCATCACGCGCGGTCAGCCGCAGGTTGTCGCGTTCGGTGTAAATGCCCAACGGCTTATTATTGTCGCCGACCACCAGCACCGCGCCCACCTTGTTGTCCACCATCAGGCGCACCGCGTCAACCACTCTGCTCTCGGCCTCGATCAACACGACATCGCCGCCCTTCTTCTTGAGAATATCACGGATAAACATGGCTTACTCCTCTATGTACCTGTTTCAGGTTCGGATCTGCTAACACCAATTAGATGCATAACCGGGGCAATAGTCAAAGCAGATTGCCCCTTCTGCTGACAGGAGAGAGCCAGTTCAGATTGAGCGAAACGTAACAAACTCAAGCACAAGACGAATATTTTTAGCAGTTTAGCTCGAGCACCGAACAATCAGCGTCTCCTGCCCGGAGGATAGCTCCTTCCAGCGGTTGCAGAGAGTGTAAGGAAACGCTAACTTTGCCGTCGAAACTTAACGTTCGAGGGATGCTTGTCAACAATACCTCAGCAGGATGGGAAAGGGAGGAGATCCCCGCCTTCGCTGGGGATGACATTATGGGGCATTCTTTTCGAGCAACAGCACAACGATTTCCCCGGGAGGAGACATCATGGAAGGGCTGAAGGGCAAAGTCGCCTTGATCACGGGCGGGTCGCGCGGGATCGGCAGAGCCATCGCGTTGCACCTGGCCGGCGAGGGTGTGCATGTGGGCATCAACTTCTGGCGAAACAAGCGCGCCGCGCGGGAGACGGTGGAACAGATCGAAGCTTACGGTGTCAAGGGCGGGATGTACCGTGCGAATGTGGCCGACGAGAAGCAGCTTCATAAATTGTTCGAAGCGTTCGAGAACGATTTCAGCCGCCTGGACATCCTGGTCTCCAACGCCGCCTCCGGCGTCCTCAAACCCGCCCTGGAGCTGACCCGTAAGCACTGGGACTGGACCATGGACATCAACGCCGCCACGCTACTCCACCTGGTGCAGCACACCACGCCGCTGATGAAAGACGGCGGCCATGTGCTGGCGATCTCATCGCTGGGCTCGGTGCGCGCCATTCCCAACTACGCCGCCGTGGGAGCGTCCAAGGCCGCCCTCGAATCGCTGGTGCGGCACCTGGCGATTGAACTGGCCCCGAAAAATATCAACGTGAACATCATCTCGGCGGGCGTGGTCGACACCGACGCGTTGAAACACTTTCCCAACCGGGACTCGATCCTGGAGAACAGCCTGGAGAAGACCCCGGCGGGCCGCCTGACCACGCCGGAAGACGTGGCCGATGTGGTGCAGCTCATGGTCAGTCCGCTGGCGAAAATGATCGTCGGACAGACGATTGTCGTGGATGGCGGCTACTCGATTGTAGCATAACAAAGCTACTCGATTGTAGCACGAAGGAGTGTCCTTCCCCAGGGGGATAAACAAGTGGGGCCAGGGTATGCGCCGTCTGTTTGCGCGCACCCTGACAGACGGGTATTACCACTTCTCTTGTTTCCCTGCTGTACAAAACGAAGTATATAGTAATTCTCGAATGAAATGTCCCATGATGTCATTCCTGCGAAAGCAGGAATCCAGAATATACAAGTACTTAGGAATCTTAGTATGTTCGATTCTTTGCAAGAACCACTATAAGTGTATCCTGCACAATGGTCACATTGAAACCGAGACAGCTTTGGTTACGACTCAATCCGGAGGATTCGCATACGGCTTTCTAATTATTGAATAATAATGTTAGATTAATTGATGATTCCAGATATAGATAAAGCGCAAGAATATAGTTTTGATTGCATTAGAAGCAACTATGTAGAATAGAATCATTGCAACACTACGATGCAAAGCATATTCTATTGACAATATTATCTTTAACTGATCATTATTCCTCCTCTCTCGTAATTTTCGCCCCCAACGCCAGTAATTTCTCTTCGAGGTTCTCGTAGCCGCGGTCCAGGTGGTAGATCCGCCGGATATCGGTGCGTCCCTGCGCCGCCAGAGCGGCGATCACCAGACAGGCCGAGGCGCGCAAGTCGGTCGACATCACCGTCGCGCCCTGCAAGCGGTCCGGCCCACGCACCCGGGCGGTGTTGTCCTTCATGCTGATCCGTGCGCCCAGCCTCATCAGCTCGGCCACGTGGGTGAAACGGTCCGGGTAAATGGTGTCGGTGATCAGCGAAACGCCGGTTGCGCCGGTCATCAGGGCGATCCACTGCGCCTGCATATCGGTGGGGAAACCGGGATACACGGCGGTTTCGGTGTCGACCGCCCGCAACTCGCCGTCGGAGGTCACCCGGATGCCCTCCGTGGTCACTTCGAACCGGATGCCCGCTTCGGCGGCTTTCGCCAGCACCATGGTGAGGTGTTCCGGCTCCGCGCCCAGCAGGGTGAGGTCGCCGCCGGTAAGCCCCGCCGCCACAAGATACGTCCCCGCCTCGATCCGGTCGGGAATCACCCGGCAGGTCACCGGCGAAAGCGAATCGACCCCTTCAATCGTCAGGGTCGACGTCTTCCCGCCCTCGATCTTCGCGCCCATCTTGTTGAGAACCCGCACGAGGTTGGTGATTTCCGGCTCGCGCGCCACATTTTCCAGCACAGTACGCCCTTCGGCGAGCACCGCCGCCAGCAGGAGGTTCACCGTGGCGCCCACGGAGGGAAACGGCAGCACGAAACTGGCTCCCTGCAGCTTGCCGGCGGTGGCGACAATGTAGCCCTGCTCCAGTTCAATTTTCACGCCCAACGCTTCCAGCCCCTTGAGGTGGATGTCCACCGGCCTCGGTCCCCAGGCGCAGCCGCCCGGAAGGGAGACCCGCCCTCGTTTCATCCGTCCCAGCAGCCCGCCCAGCATGTAAAACGACGCCCGCATGGTGCGCACCAGTTCGTAGGGCGCTTCAGCGTTGTCCAGACGGGTGGCGTCGATCTCGATAGTGTGATCCTCGAACCCGACTCCCACGCCGGTATGCTCGATCACCCGGCCCATAGTGCGTACGTCCACCAGGCTGGGAGCGTTCTCGATCTTAGTTTTGCCCTCCGCCAGCAACGCGGCGGCCATCAACGGCAGTGTGGCGTTCTTCGCGCCGGCGACCTCCACCTGCCCCTGCAGGGGGACGCCGCCCTCAATGACAAGTTTGTCCATTCGGTGAGTCCGAGTATGCTGTGGTGTGTGGTTGTGCATGGGAAGATAATACAGGCAGGTGCTGAATTAAAGGGACGGGGCGGATCGTGTCGTTCAACGGGGCATGGCATAAAACCATGCAAGGTTCACCCCAATATCCGTCATCTACAGATTTCGGTATCCGGCGATCTCGGGAGACCGGCCGGTCCTGTTTCAGAATAGAACAATTTTGCAGCGCTCTGGACTTGACTGATCGAGCCGCCTATATTGTACTCAGGTTGGAAGTCGGTGTTTTTCGTGTTTCGGAGGAGGGAACGAGACGCTATGCAGTCGGAAGAACCGGCATTTGTGCCATCGTCGTCGCTCGTTTTTATCGTGGAGGATGACCATTTCCAGGCCCAGCACGCTCGCATCCTGATCGAGCGGATGGGGTTTGAGACCACGGTTTTCCCCAACGGTGAAGCCGCGCTCGCCGCGCTCGAAGAAGGTATCATCCCCTCCGCGATGCTGCTGGATCTGATGATGCCGGGCATCGGCGGGATGGAGACGCTCAAACGGGTGCGTGAGAAGGATCCCGACCTGCCGGTCATCATCGCCAGCGCCCAGGATAAGGTCTCCACCGCCATGGAGGCCATCCGCACCGGCGCCAACGATTACCTCACCAAACCCCTCGACTCCGAGAACCTGAAGCGTATCCTGACCTACATGGTGGAAAAACGCCGCATGGCGATGGAAATCGCCATCCTCCGCCGCGAGGTCAGCGAAACGTACAGCTTCCACAACCTGATCGGCCGCGCCGGCAGCATGAAGGCCATCTTCAAGCTGATGGAAAAGACGCTGCACAACGACATCAACGTGCTGATCCTGGGCGATTCGGGAACAGGCAAGGAACTGGTGGCGCGTGCGATTCATTTCAATGGCCGCCGGGCGCAACACCCCTTCATCGTGGTCAATTGCGCCGCGATCCCGCGTGAACTGGTGGAATCCGAGCTATTCGGCCACGAGAAAGGCTCGTTCACCGGCGCGGTGCAGCAGAAGATCGGCAAGTTCGAGCTGGCCAATAAGGGCACGCTGTTCCTTGATGAGATCGGCGACCTGGATATCGGAGTGCAGGCGAAGCTGCTGAGGGTGTTGCAGGAGCGTGAATTTGAACGTGTGGGCGGCTCCAAGACCATCCCTGTGGATGTGCGTGTGCTGGCGGCGACCCGGCAGGACCTGGCCGAGATGGTTGCCGAGGACCGGTTCCGTGAGGACCTCTATTACCGCATTAACGCCTTCACCATTGATCTGCCGCCTCTACGGGAACGCAAAGAGGACATCCGCCTGCTGGCGCAGCATTTCCTGAAGAAACACACCAAGGCGCTGGGCCGGGAAGATGTCGAAGGGTTCAGCGCCAATACCGTCACCATGCTGGAAGCATGCCCCTGGCCGGGCAATGTCCGGCAACTGGAGAACGCCGTCAGCCGGGCGATTGTATTGTCCGAAGGCGAAATCATCCGCTCCCACGATTTCCCCGCGGAAGTGCGTAAGTACGATCCCGACCCGGACGCGGACGCTGTCCCGGTCGAGTCCGTCAGCGACCCCGTGGCGTCGGCGGAGCAGGCCCTGGAGCATGCGGAGAGTAGACAGTTTGAACCGGTGAACAACACCGGTTTGCCCGGCTTCAAGGATCCCGAGGACATCCCCCCGCTGGACGACATCCGGGCCTGGGCCATCGAACAGGCGGTCAAAGCCACCGACGGCAACATCAGCCTCGCCGCAAAGAAGCTCGGCCTGGGACGCGCCACCATGTACCGGCTGATGGAGAAGTTCGAGATCGTCCTACCCTGACACATGGTACCGTTTCCCCCTCCCTCTCCATGCCGAATTCTGAAAAAACAGTGCTTGATTCCGCCATCTCCACGATGTAACCACTAACAAGCCTCGTGACGCAATCGGGGTAGGACCAGCAACGGGTCAAGCATCATGAGCAATTCCAACAACCACGCCGATAACGGTCACGATCATGATCATGGCGATCATGATGACCACAAAAGCCATAAGCAGCATGATCACGGCCATCACGATCATCACCGGATGATGATGCAGGATTTTAAACGCCGGTTCTGGGTTTCTCTCGCCCTTACGATTCCTGTACTGGCGTTGTCGCCCATGATCCGGCAGTTCCTCGGCCTCACGGATGCACTTTCCTTTGCGGGCGATTCCTATGTGCTGTTCGCCCTGTCGACGGTGATTTTCTTCTATGGCGGCCGGCCGTTCCTGAAAGGCCTGGTGGAAGAGGTCGGCGGCAAACAGCCGGGGATGATGACCTTGATCGCAGTGGCGATTACCATGGCCTATGTCTATTCCGGCGCGGTGGTCTTCGGCTTCACGGGACGCTTCTTCTTCTGGGAGCTGGCCACCCTGATTGATGTCATGCTGGTCGGGCATTGGATCGAGATGCGCTCCGTAATGAGCGCCTCACGCGCCCTCGAAGAGCTGGCTGAAATGATGCCTCGAACAGCGCACCGGATCAACGAAGGCGTGGACACAGAAGACGTGGACGTGGATGAGCTGCAAGTCGACGACAGGGTGCTGGTCAAACCGGGCGAGAAAATCCCGGCCGACGGCGTTATCTACGAGGGTGAGTCGGAGGTGGACCAGTCCATGGTCACCGGTGAATCCGAACCGGCCCACAAACAGGTGGATGACGAAGTTGTGGGCGGGACCATCAACGGCGAAGGTTCGCTGAAAGTGAAAGTTGAGAAGGTTGGCGGGGACAGCTTCCTGCAACAGGTGATCGAGCTGGTTCGCACCGCCCAGGAAGAGAAATCTAAGACCCAGGGGTTGGCGGACAAGGCAGCGTTCTGGCTGACAATGATTGCGCTCACTGCGGGGGGGATCACCTTTGCTGTGTGGCTGCTTCCCATGCAGAAGGAACTGAGCTTCGCGGTGACCCGTGCAGTGACAGTCATGGTGATCACCTGCCCGCACGCGCTGGGTCTGGCGATTCCACTGGTCGTGGCGGTCTCGACCTCGAAAGCGGCCGCCAACGGGCTCATGATCCGCAACCGCAACGCCTTCGAGCAGGCGCGTAACCTGTCCACCGTCATCTTCGACAAGACCGGCACCCTCACCCGCGGGGAATTCGGTGTGAAAAACGTGGAAGCGTTTGACGAAGACCTGGACAAGGAAGAGCTGCTGACACTGGCGGCTTCGGTGGAAGCTGAATCGGAACACCCCCTCGCCAGGGCCATCGCCGAAGAAGTCGAGGAGCGCAAGCCGGTCGAGAATTTCCAGTCCATCACCGGCAAGGGCGTGCAGGGCGTGATAGATGGCCAAACCATTCATGTCGTCAGCAAGGGTTACCTCGACGAAAACGACATCAAACCTCGCGGCGAAGACAAAGCAACGGAGTTGCTGGAGAAAGGCCGCACGGTGGTGAATGTTGTGGTGGATGGGAAAGTGAAGGGTCTGATTGCGCTGGCCGACCTGCTGCGCGATACCTCGCGGCAGGCGGTCGACGAACTGCACGACATGGGGATTCGCGTGGAGATGCTGACCGGGGACCGCAAGCGCGTGGCGCAATGGGTGGCCGACGAGCTGGGCCTGGACGATTACCACGCTGAAGTCAAGCCCGATGACAAGGCGGACACAGTCAAGCAACGGCGAGAGAAAGCCGACGGTCCCATCGCGATGGTGGGCGACGGCGTGAACGATGCGCCGGCGCTGGCTACGGCGGATGTGGGTATCGCTATCGGTGCGGGCGCTGATGTGGCGGCGGAGACGGCCGACATCATCCTGGTGCAAAGCAACCCACTGGATGTGGTGGCGTTGATCAAGCTGGCCCGCGCCACCCACAGCAAGATGATCCAGAACCTCTGGTGGGCGTCGGGCTACAACATTATCGCGATACCCCTGGCGGCAGGTGTGCTGGCCTGGGCGGGCATCCTGATGAACCCGGCGGTGGGAGCAGCGCTGATGTCACTGAGCACGGTAATTGTTGCCGTCAATGCGCGGTTCCTGTCCATTGATTAGCGAGTCATGCGGTTTCCAGCTTCCCCATTAAATCCACAAGGATCTCCGGAATCCGGCAGACCTTCATCGTCTCCAGATCGATCACCGCATGGACCGTGTAACCGTACACGAGAAGGGTCTCCTCGCCCTTGCGACGGATCTCGTAATCGAAACGGATGCGAGTGCGTGACGGCAGGGTTACAGTCGCCTTGATTTCGATGAGGTCGTCGTAGAAGACCGGTCCCTTGTACTTGACATACGCTTCCGCGACCGGGACTCCCCAGCCCATCTCCTCGAACTTCCGGTAAGTCAAACCCAACGCCCGCATCCACTCGTTGCGGCTGATTTCGAAATACACCAGGTAGTTGGCGTAATAGACATGGTCCATCTGGTCGGTATCGGCGTACGGCGCTCGGACGGTGGTAATCACCGCGCCAGCCTGAATGATCGCTTCGCCTACGGCTGTCGGCATGGTCTCCTCCAGGTTGAATCGCCCATAACATAGGGGGCGAGTGGGATGGAGTAAAGAGGATGCGGTCCCTGCGAGGATCACGGGTGAACATCGTCCGCAGAAACAGGTTAGCCCGGATATTTCACCAGCAATGGTTCTTCACTACGATAAAATAAAAATATGAGCGCAGTTTGGGCGCATGGCCCGATACGCCCTCTGCGATGCCTTTCACATCAACCGATGGATACAATGTACGCGCATGCAAGACTCTTGAACCATCCCGCGATGAACATGTCGGGAGCGTCTATCCCGGTTTGCTCGATTGCTTTATACAGACTGTATAGGGCCTGTTGCACGAATTCTGATGTCTCTCATTCCAGCGAAGGCTGGAAT
>CAZYOC010000082.1:0-16635 GCA_964648415.1 uncultured bacterium
GTCATTCCTGCGAAAGCAGGAATCCAGTCATGTTTATATACTACAATATGTTAACTATAAAAAAACCCTATTGAACACTACTCTGGTGCTGGATTGCTAACTTATTGTATTCTTGCATCTTGCCTGGATTCCCGCCTTCGCGGGAATGAGAGTGGGTTTGATTCTGCAACAGTCTGTATCGTAATTCTCGAATGAAATGCCCCATGATGTCATTCCTGCGAAAGCAGGAATCCAGTCATGTTTATATACTACAATATGTTAACTATAAAAAAACCCTATTGAACACTACTCTGGTGCTGGATTGCTAACTTATTATATTCTTGCATCTTGCCTGGATTCCCGCCTTCGCGGGAATGAGAGCTGTTCCTATTGTGCAACAATCTGTATCGTAATTCACGAATGAAATGCCCCATGATGTCATTCCTGCGAAAGCAGGAATGAGAGTGGGTTTGATTCTGCGACAGTCTGGAAAGCAGGAACCGGAACGATTTGCAAGAACCACTTTATTCGCTTATTTATCAACCCCTTACGATACCTCCCAAAACCGCTTGTAGCGAAAACGCTACAAAAGAATCATAACTTTTATGACAACACCACGTGACCGCCTGCCCTATCTTGCAATGGGGAGATACGGGAGGACACGATGAGTTCGCTGCTCAAGACGAAGGCGTCGGTGCATGACGTTTCCGTGTCGCCGACCGGCGGCCTGGCGAAACTGACCAAGACCACCGCCAGCCTGAAAACCGTGAATGCGCTGAAAGACCGTCCCGCTACGCAAGCAGCCGAGGAGAAGGTCAGCTTCGCGTCATCGCAGGAGAACTGGGGCCTGTATCTGAGAAGCCTGACGTTGACTCGCAGCTTCGAGGGCTTCCTGGGCGGCCTGCTCAACCCGCGCAACGAGATCTACCTGCTCTCCTGCTGCTGGGATTTCAGCGGGAAAGCGCCGGTGATCATCCCGGCGAACGTGGAGCACGCGTCGGATGTGCGCTTCCACCTGCGGACCGGCGATACCCGTGACTTCATCGGCGCCGGGCTGCCGTTGTTCCCGGCAAGACAGGTCCACGGCGGGCTGTACGTGCGCATCTGGCTGTTCGAGTCCGACGAAGGCAGCCGCAACGTGGGCGCCATCATCGAACAGACCCACGAGACCATCCACAACAGCGAGCTGATGACCACGCTGACCGAGGCGGGCCTGCTGATGGGCGGCCTGCCCGCAGCGAAAGCCCAGGCCCTCAAGAAAGCCGTCGACGTCACCACCGGCCTGGTCTCCGACCTGCTGCAACAAAACGCCGATGACTACGTGGACTGCTTCGAGGGCGTCTACCCCGTGGAGCTGGGCTGGCAGAAGGGGGACGATGAATATAGCGGAGATGGGGTGGAAATTGTGTTGGGGAAAGTGTAGATTACTTCATAGTGGATTAATTGGGTAGAAATTGTGAGCAAAAAGAGCGTTACAGGAACTTGCCATATTTGCGGAAATTCAGGAAAACTAACAAAGGAACATATACCTCCCAAATCGGCTTTTAATGATAAGACCGTCATTAGAGCAAAATTTGAAGATATTCTCACACTCGGTCCAGACGAAAAACCAAAAGGCCCTCAACAACAAGGAGGTTTTGGATTACATACTTTATGTGCGAGTTGCAACAATAAAACAGGTAGTTGGTATGGTAAACACTTTGTTGACTGGTGCTATCAAGGAATGGACATTCTAATTCGATCCGAAGGAAATCCATCATTAATTTATATGAATTATATGTTTCCATTACCCATCATAAAACAAATCATATCTATGATGTTTTCCGTGAACAACCCGATTTTTCGTAATAAACACGATTATTTAGTTAATTTTATTCTAAATAAAACGAAGAAATACTTACCTCCAGAATACAGATTTTTTGCTTTTTTTACTTTAAGCAATAATTTTAGATTTTCAGGTGTGGCAAGTAAAGTGAATGTGTACAAATCTGAATCTTCGACTTTTTGTGAAATAACATACCCACCTTTTGGTTATGTGATGACTTTCGATTCCGACCCTCCCGATAATAGACTTTATGAAATCACTCATTTTGCTAATTTTGACTATAATGAGTTTTCTGTTCAGTATTTAAGATTGCCAGTCCTACCGGTTGATGGTAAATTTGTTGGCGATTATCGAAGCAAGGAGGAGATCAAAGAACAAATTGACAAGAATCACCAATCTCAGTAATTGCGTTGTACATCAAGAATTAACCGATGCCCTGTAGCAGCGGCAGCCTTAAGAAGCGTGCTTACAGATAGCCGATTGTAGGCACCGCTCTCGAGCCGGGAGATAACCGATTGTGTGGTTCCCATCTTCTGTGCGAGATGGGCTTGTGTTAAGCCTGCCTCTTCACGCATCTGTGCGATCAGGTGGGAGAGACGCAACCGATCGAACTCTTCTTGAACTCGTTCTTCACGAATCGGGTCTGCACCACGTCTGCGCTTCAGAATCGAGGATGCTTTTTGAATTCCAGGAGACATGTTGAACTCCAGCTGAATGGCTACTTAAAATGCCTATAGTGATCTAATCCTGGCTATTCACTGTAAGTATGTTTTATCGGGTCTGCGATAAACTCACGTAACCGTGAGACGGCCAAGTCAATCGCTTCTTGGGGAACTTTTTTCTCTTTTGTCAGCCCATGGAGCAAAACGGCTCGATTTCGACCTGCGAATGCATACAGGAGTCGGTAATTGACGCGCTGTTCGTTCCATCGAAGTTCATAGATTCCATCACGCAAATGATCGATAACTGGGCGTCTCAACTCATACCCAAAGTTTTCAAGCATCATAATGCGTGCTTCTGCTTTATCTTGGACTTTGTCACTGCATGAGAGAATCCACTCCAATGCCGGAGTCTCTCCTTTGGAATCCATGAAGAAAACGATATCCGTTTCAGGCATAATCCAATCATCGCTTTTTTGTGATGTATCAATATAGCAATATTGCTATATTGAATCAAGGGAACCTGGTCGATTTTTCTGCTCTATACCTCTCCCCGCGCTATTGTGTGGATCCAGCGACGAATTGCCAAAACAAAACACCGGCCTCACTTACTGAAGCCGGTGTTGTACTTGCTATGTCTCGACCTCATCAGTCGCCGAACGACATCGCTTTGTTCTCGTCCTGAACCTGGATCGCGGTGCCGTACACGTGTGTCTCGATCTTCACATACAGCCCGAAGACGTACTGGGTGATGCTCGCATCGCTGTAGGTGTTGATCAGCGCGTTGGCGCCCTGGCGTTTGGACAGCGCATCTTTGTACGCATCCTTGTAGCCGCCGTCGGGCGTCATCATGATCATGCCGCCGAACAGGCCTTCCGCGTACGATGTGCCTTCCACCGGTCCCAGTACGGTAAACTCGCTTTCTTCCCATTCGGTCGCCGACAGCGACGCGTTGGGCAGTGTTGCAGTGCAGCCGACCAGCATCACCAGCATCGCCAGCAGAGCCGCGGACAACAGGATTTTCTTCATTGCTACCTCCCTTGTGTTGTTGTGGGGCGTTTGCCTTCAAGTCTGTCCGAAGATACTCATAGCCCGGATGCACAACAACGCCCGAAACGAGGAATTGCGCCATGGGAAGCACTCGCATCCCCGGATTGCTCGGGGACTACTTCCGGTGGTTCAAAGGGAGAGATTACCGCTTTCCTGACTATCCCGGAATCGAACCCACTCTCATTCCCGAGCATACGACCCGACTGCTACCACGTATGCCCCAGGCTGATGCGTTGCGCGTTGCCCAAGTTGTAGTCGAAGGGAGAGTAGCCGTAATCGAAACGCCAGCCCTTCCAGTGGATGCCGAGGCCGAAGGACATGCCACGCGCTTCGTAACCGGTAGCATACCCGCCACGTAGCGCGACCAGGTCGCTGACCTCCACCTCCAGTGCGCCGCGCACGGACAGGTCCTTGTCGGCCACCTGTACGGCATCAACCATCACCGTGGGTTCTGCCAGTCCAAACCGCCCGATATGCCAGGCCGCGCCGGCGGAATAAGTCGCGGGCAGGTCGTATGCTTCCGACAGCAGCGCTTCCATCGCGCCGAGGTGTCGGGCAGTCAACGCAAGGTCCAGCCGCTGGTCGAACAGACCGGTTTTGAGCAGGCCGACATCGGCCGCCCAGCCCTCAGCGTCGTAGATGTATATGGCGTCCTGCATGTATTTCACGCCCGCGCCGAGACGAATCCCCGCCAGGGGCAGTTCACGAGACACACTCGCGCCGATGGCGTAACTGCGTGATTCGAAGGTTCCGATGGGGGAAGCGGAGGGCGCGTCACGCAGCTGCATGTCGCCCGTGCCCACATGCAGCACCGAGCCGCCCAGGCCCCATTTGCCCACCTGGAACGAGCCGCTGACATACTGCGACACCGAACCCTGGATCCATTCGGCGTGCATGATTTCCACACCGCTCCGGTACACCCCCACCGCAGCGGGGTTCCAATAGGTGGCCGTGGGGCCTTCCACAGAAGCTGTAACCGCTTCCGCGAGCCCGGCGGCGCGTCCGCCCGGACCGATCTCCAACCAGGCGCCGCCCACGTTGGACTCGCCGTACGCCAAACCGCTCAGCAGCAGGATACCGACTATTGCGTAACTTAAGGAACGAGTCATCTTCGCCTCAACCGAGAGTAAAAGGGAGCTGAAATCCGCATACCGAGAGAACGTGCGCGTAGCTTCCCTGCATCATCCACACTGCGCTCAAACGTTCAACTCACTCCTGCCTTGCGGGTTCCAACTCCTTCTGCCGGCCGCTTCCTGACCGATACATATAAACTACTGTTTTCCGTGCGAAATATCCAGAGCATAAGCTGCCGTGAGAGCGTTGCACTGATGACGTTCAATTCGCTCGCGCCAATATCTTGTGTGCGAAGGAGACTGGCAGACCGTATATTGCAGTCACCTGAAACCAAGCGGCGATTCCATGAGCATGCAGGACAAACAGCAGCAGTTGCGGAAGCTCCCGGCGGTTGACCGGGTGCTGGCGACGGAGTCGCTGAACCCGTGGCAGGGCGGCGCGGCGGTCGTGGAAGCAGTTCGCGAAGAGCTGGAAACGACTCGCAACGCCATCCTCTCGGGCGAGGCGTCGGCGCCGGATGCTGCCACGGTCGCAGAACGGGCCGCAGCGCGTCTGATAAAGCAGTTTGATTCGCGGCTGAAGCGTGTGCTCAACGGCGCGGGGATCGTGATCTACACCAACCTGGGCCGCAGCCCGTTGGGCGACGGAGCCATTGAGGCCATGGTGCAGGCCGCCAAAGGGTATTCTTCGCTCGAATATGACCTGGGGCAAGGGAAACGCGGCAGCCGGCACGACCTCGTGCGACACCTGCTCATCAGTCTGACCGGCGCAGAAGATGCCCTGGTGACCAACAACAACGCCGCTGCGTTGCTGCTTGCCCTGACCGCCCTGTCCAAGCGCAAGGAAGTCGTGGTGTCACGCGGGGAGCTGGTGGAAATCGGCGGCTCGTTCCGGATCCCCGACATCTGCCGGGCGGGCGGGGCGAAACTCAAAGAGGTCGGGACCACCAACCGGACACGGATCGCCGACTTTGCGAACGCCCTCTCCTCAAAGACCGGCCTGCTGCTGCGGGTCCACACCTCCAACTTCCGGGTCGAAGGTTTCACGGAAGCAACGCCCCTGGAGGACCTGGTCGCGCTTGGCAACGAGCACAACCTGCCTGTGGTGGATGACCTGGGTAGCGGCGCGCTGGTGGACCCGGCGACGTATTGCGGACTGAAAGGCGAACCGTTGGTCTCCGAGAGCGTGCAGGCGGGCGCGTCCGTGGTGACCTTCAGCGGCGACAAACTGCTGGGCGGCCCGCAAGCCGGGCTGGCGGTCGGCCTGGCCAAATATATCGCAAAGATGCGCAAACATCCCATGATGCGGGCGGTGCGTCCGGATAAGCTGACTTTCGCCGCCCTCGACGCCACCCTGCGCAGCTACCTCGCACCCGCTCGTCTTACCGAAGAGTTGCCGTTGTGGGAGATGCTCTCGCTGGATGTAGCACGGTTGGAACAGCGCGCCTGGGAGTGGCAAACCGCGCTTGCGGACGACACGAAGGACAGCGGGCTGGCGCTGAGTGTGACAGAGTCGGACTGCTACGCAGGCGGGGGCTCGCTGCCTGCCGAACGCCTGGAGAGCCGGGCACTGAGCTTTACCGGAAGCGGACGTCGCCTGAACCGTTTCCAGAAGCTGCTCCGACATGGAGATACGCCGATGATCGGGTATATTCAAGATGGCCCTTTCAAGCTGGATGCGCGCACGTTATGGCGTGAAGAGGATAGCGAGATCCTGCGTACCATTCGGACCGCATTGGAACGGCTGAAGGAGGGCGACACATGAAAACGCTGATCCGCCGCACATTGGCTGCGCTGACGCTGGGCATAGGCGTTCTGCTCCTCCTGGGAGCGCCGTTGCTGTCCCAGCCGAATAAACATCCCATCTTCGAAGCAGCGAAAGCTCAGATACCCGGGCCGATCATCAAGGTCGTCATCGACGGGGCGATTCAGCCGGTGGTGATGGATTATTTGCTGGCGGCGCTGGAAGAGGCCGATGACCTCAACGCGGAAGCGTTGCTGGTCTGCCTGGACACGCCCGGCGGGTTGATGGAATCCAGCCGTGGGATTACGAAAGCTTTTCTGAACAGCGACGTGCCGATTATTGTATACGTGTCCCCTAACGGCGCCCGTGCGGGGTCGGCCGGTGTGTTTATCACCATGGCGGCTCACATCGCGGCGATGGCTCCGGGCACCAACATCGGCGCGGCGACACCGGTGACTATGGGCGGCGGCGGGCAAGCTCCCGGAGCAGAACCCGACTCCGCCGGTGTGAAGGGCAACGACGAGGCGATGCGGTCCAAGGTGACCAACGACGCCATCGCACAGGCCCGCGCCATCGCCGAGCAACGGGGCCGCAACGCCGACTGGGCGGAAGCCGCGGTGCGCGAAGCCGCCAGCGTCACCGCACAGGAAGCGCTGGAACTCAATGTGATCGACCTGCTGGCGCAATCGGACGAGGAACTGCTGCAAGCCATCGACGGCCTCGAAGTTGAGACGGCCACAGGTCCACGCGTCCTGCGTACCGCCCAGGCCGCGGTGCAGCTTCGAGACATGACCTGGCGGGAAAACTTCCTGAACACCCTCGCCAACCCGAACTTTGCGTATATTCTGATGATGCTGGGCATGTACGGGCTGATGTTCGAGCTGTATCAACCCGGCGCGGTGATCCCCGGTGTGATCGGTGTGATCGCCCTGATCCTGGCGTTCTTCGCGTTCCAGACACTGCCGTTGAACTGGGCGGGCCTGCTGTTGATCCTGGTCGGCATCGCCATGCTGATCCTGGAGATCAAGGTCGCCAGCTACGGTTTTCTATCCATCGGCGGAGCCGCTGGTTTGCTGATAGGATCCATTATGCTGTTCGATACCGCAGTACCGGCGTTGCGTGTCTCCTGGTCGGTGATCATCCCGACTGTGGCGGTCACCGTGCTGTTCTTCCTGTTCGCCATCGGCATGGGCATCCGCGCTCAGAAGCGCAAGGTCGCCACCGGCAGCGAAGGCCTGGTCGGCGAACCCGGCGTGGCGTTTACCGAGCTGAATCCGACCGGCAAGGTGAAGGTGGGCGGAGAATACTGGGAAGCCATCGCTGAAGATCCACCCATCCCCAAAGGTGAACGGGTTGAGGTGACCCGGGAAGACCGCCTGAAGATCACCGTACGCCGTATGTCGTGACCATGCGGCCCCCTCTGCGCGGCATCCTTCTCGCTGCGGCGACCTTCACCGCGGGGCTCGTGCTGGGAAAGACCGTTTCCGCTGAGCCGCTGCTGCTTTATGTTGGCGCTTGCCTTCTTCTGATCGCCGGTCTCCTGTTCGCACGTTCTCGACGCCTGATCCCGCTGCAAGATCTCGCATTTCTCCTGTTGTGGCTCCTGCTCGGCCTTTTCCGCGGGTCGGTGCTGCCTGGCTACACCACCCCGGAGGGACAGGTTTGGATAAAAGGGACCGTCGCCGGTACTGTCGAAGAACGCGAGGACTACGTTCGCTTTCGGTTAATAGGGGTGCAATGGGAAAGGAACAGCAATCAGGGCGACCTTGAAGGCGACGCACTGGTCTATCTGCAGAAACGAGACGCCATTGAATTGCATCCCGGAGATGGTGTCAAGCTGCTGGGCCGAGTCGGCCTGTTCACGCCGCCGCGTAATCCCGGCGGTTTCCACGCCCGGGCCTACTGGCGATTGCGCGGGGTTCCGTTCCGGGTCGATGGAATGGGGTACGCGACCCGAATCGTACCGGAGCATACTGAGCTTACCCTGTGGTCTCATTTCCGCCAGGCCGCCATCAATCATCTTGCTTCGGCACTGCCCGCACACCAACACCCCGCTGCACTCTCGCTGCTTGCGGGCGAACGGTCATTGTGGTCCGAAGAGTTTCGTGAGGAACTCGCAAGAAGCGGCCTGTTGCACCTGTTTGCCATTTCCGGCCTTCATACCGGTCTGCTGGCGGGGATGCTGCTGGTCCTGTTGCGGGTAATCGGTTTGCCCTGGAAGTGGGCCTACGGAATCAGCATTGTCTTGATCTGGTGTTATGCGCCTTTTACGGGGGGCCAGCCGCCGGTGTTGCGGGCCGCAGTTCTCTACACCATGCTGGCGGGCGGCAAGATGCTTCAACGGCGGTATGATTCGGCCTACGCACTGCTGCTCGGATGGATTCTGTTGTTGTTCTGGCGGCCATGGGGCTTATGGGACGTCGGCTTCCAACTGTCCTTCGCCGGGGCCGCCGGTGTGATTGCGGCGACCAAGACCCTGGCGTTGGTTCCCCGTACCAAGAAGAATGTTGTCTTCCCCTGGTATCTGCGCTGGCCGAAAAACGGGCTTGAATGGGCCGGCAGATTGGCCATCTTCTCCCTTTGCGCCTGGCTCGCCACCGCCCCGCTGGTGATCTTTCATTTCGGCAGATTGTCATTCGCCGGATTTCCCCTCCTGGTGCTGGCCATGCCTGTCGTTACCCTGGCGCTGGTGGCCGGCTGGCTGACTCTGCTGGCGGGCTGGATACCGCTACTTGGGGTCATCTTTACCGCCGCCTTTTCCGCCTGCATCGAAGTATTGCTGGCGCTGGTATTCCTGGGTGACGGCCTGAACCTGGTGTGGCAACCCCTGCCGGCATTTGCACTTTGGCCTGCCGGTCTGTTCGCGATTGTGTTTTTCCTCTCGCTGCCGCGGCTGCGTGAGGCTCCCCTGCCTACCGCAACCCTGCTTGTTGTACTGGCGGGCCTGGTCATCGTGGGAACCCGTCTCGCCTGGATCCATCAGCCGGCGCGGTTGATCGTGGCGGATGTCGGACAGGGCGACGGCATCGTGCTCTGCCAGGGCGAGAAAGCGGTTGTCATTGACACTGGTCCCCCCGACAACCGCGCCCTCGAGGATGTGCTGACGTACTACGGGATTCGCAGGGTCCCGCTGGTATTCCTCACCCACGGCGACCGGGATCATGCCGGGGGACTGGCGGCATTGTTGGATCATGTTCCGGTGAAACACATCCTAACCTCAGCGGCAACACTGCAAGATCCGTTGAACGCCGACCTGCCTTCAGCGATACATGCGAAGGGACAGCCGCTGTGCTGGATGGGTACTTCCTCCACGCGCGCTGAAGTAAAGCGGATTGGATTGTTCGAGGTGCTGCATCCTTCGGAGGAGACTCGGAGCGCAACCATGCTGAGCGATAATGACGGTTCTCTGGTGGTGCTGTTCAGCCGGCAGAGTGAAGACTCACATGACGATCCCTTCCGCGCGTTGTTTCCCGGTGACATTTCCAGCGTTATGGAAACCCGTATCTTGCAGACGACGTCTGTTCCCCGCGTGGATCTGCTGCTGGCGGCTCACCACGGGAGTGGATACAGTACGTCTCGAGAGTGGCTGACTGCGTTGCAGCCCGGCGAAGTCGTGGTCTCCTGCGGACGCAACAACACGTTCGGTCATCCTGCCCCGAGAGTGTTGCACCTGCTGGAAGAAATGGGCATACCGCATTGGCGTACAGACATGAAGCACGCCCGCATCATCCAGCTGTAAGCGTTAATCCTCACGCTTTTTTGACGTGCGACGCTTCTTGCCTGTCTTGGCGGCGTCCGCCTTGCGGCTGTACTCGCCGTAGTAATACGAATAGTACCTGTAAGTCGAATAGTATGTATAGGGACGATAGTAACGATAGAAATAATAATACGCCGTGCCGTAACGGTAGGAGATGTGGTTCATAATGACACCCATGATCTCGATCCCGATCTTACGTATTGTATTGATGGCATATTCCAGCGTTTTCAAGTTCGTGTATTCCATTTTGACAAGAATAATGATGCCATCGGAATTTTCACCGATCGAAATAGGATCTGTACAGACGAGAATTGGGGGACTATCAATAAAAACAATATCGTATTCGGACCGCATGTAGTTGACAAAATCCGTCATCACTCGTGAAGAAACCAGCTCAGCAGGGTTTGGAGGCGCAGAACCACCGGTGATGATAGACAGATTGTTAAACCCTGTATCCCGACGGATGCTTTCCAGCTCCAGTCCTTCCAACAAGTGCTCTGTAAGTCCGGGTTTACGGGAGATTTCGAAGTAACGGTTCAATGTGGATCTGCGGAGGTCGCAGTCAATCACGATGGTGGATTTACCGCTCTTGGCGAATACCAAGCCCATATTGGCAGTTGTGAGGGATTTTCCCTCACCCACTCCTGGACTGGTCACGACGAAAACATTCTTACCCTGATCTGTCGCCGCAAACTGAAGACTGATTTTCAACGATCTATAGGCTTCTGTGATATAGGATTTCTGTGACTCGTAGATGAGCATATCCCGGCCACGAGTATCCTCTGATTTTGTATCCAGAATCGAGTCGGAGTTGGGCTTCTTCCTGAAGATCGGAAAGACCGGGATCGCGCCCAATGCGGAGACACCAAGTTTGCGAATGTCGTTTTCATCTTTCACGGTGTTATCAAAATAGTCCACCACACCCGATATGATGACACCCAAGATCAGCGAGACCACCACACCAATAAGAATGGCGCCCAGCTTTGATTCTTTTATGGGTGCTTTAGGGTATTCCGGCGAATCAATAACCTTCAATCCGCCTTGCTCGCCGGCAATATTAATTCTTATCTCCTCGCGTTTCGAAATCAAAATATCGGATGTCTGTTGAATAACTTCTTTTGTGCGTTTCAAGCGCGTGTATTCCAGTATTCTCTGAGGCAATTCGGGATGATCATCCCAAAAACGTTTAATCTGTATGTCAAAGTAGTTTACGCGATTTTGCAATTCGATCGATTTCACATAGGCTTCTCGTAATTTTTCTTCCAAGGTACGCAAGGATAGTATCGGGTTTGCATCTCCTCCTTGCGAACTGCCTTCTGTTGATGATATCGTTTTCTGGATGATTTGATTAAGAATGCGCTGCCGCTCTTCCTCGAGGAGCTGCATTTGTGCTTTATCCGTATCAGAGGTCGATTGTGCTTCTATCGCATGCTTAATCGAATCTAATTCTGCGCGGAGCTGTTCTATCTCCGTCTGTACGTTACCTGTTTGTGTCGTTCTCTTCAAATCATCGACCAGCTCCTCAATTTGTTTATTGTAGGTATCAATATCGATTCGTACCATCTCAAGTTGGGCCAGAGCTTCAGAATGCCCCTTCTCCAGCTCCAGCAACTCACTTGTCAGATTACTCTGTTCATCAGAAAGCGTAAATTTATTCTCAGCTAAAAATGTTTGCAGCTCCTGTTCCGCCTTTTCTAACTTTGCGTTCATCTGTTCAATCTGCATTTCAATAAAATTCAATACTTTATTGCCATCCTCACGTTCTAATTCAATCAAGCGATTTTGAAACTCTTCCATTGCAATTATACATGCTCTATAGGTAAGATTTGGATCAATATATTGCACCACAATTTCCAGAACCTCTGGTTCTCTTGGGTTATCTTGCAACTTGACCGAATTTGCTACAACAGCCACAGTATCTGGACTTAAATTAGGGAATTCCCGAGTAATGCGTGTTCGCACATTCCTGATAAATTCAAAACTATTACCGATGGTTTTCATATAGCGGTTTTCGCGGCTAATATCACGATAAAAACCGCCATACATGCCACCAGTCATACCACTAAGGCTCGTCATGGAATTCTGAGAAATCATAAGCTTCGCAGATGATCGATAATAAGGAACCTTAGAAAAAATATTAAATGTAATTGGTATAACAATTATCAATACTGATAGTAGTGTAATCCATGGTCTTTTAATAATAGCGAAGAAAAGAGATAGCATAAAAAGTGGCAGGCTCATCTCAAAGCCTCCATCGCCCGCCGAACCTGAAGAGTTGGGATTTGTTCCCTTATCTAAGGTACTGTATCTATCTAAATGACTAAGGTTCATGAAACTTTCCTTTTACCTGCTAAAACCGAACTACGGCAAACAAATACAAAGTCAATAACAGTTGAGTCATCCTCAAAAACTTCTCGTAGAATTCATACGTTAGATAAAATGGTTTATCTGGTACATAAATAATATCACCAGCTGCAATAGTGGGAAGTTCAAGAAAATTCGCATTATTAAAGACCTTATTAATGTCATAAATATCTCTTCGATACATATTGTTATTTTTTCGATATAAGACAACTTTAGACATCCACGCTTCTTCTGAAAAACCACCGGCTCGAAAAATGCAATCAAGCAGATTTTCATTCGCTTCTTCAAGTAAAATACCAGGCGTATTTACTTGTCCAAAAACTCTTACAATCCGACTCAAGTCGATTTGTGGAACAACTAACACATCTTCATTCTGAAATGTAAAGCTTTGTGGAGTTTTATCATATACAAAGTACTCCTGATGTTGCAGCGGAATGCTTGTATAGCCTTCCTTTCCACGCCTGAATACAACAATCTTTGTAAGATCAGCATATTCGGTAAAACCGCCAGCCTGCGCAATCATCAGGCTGGGATGAACATTTTGTGGGGACTCGATAAAGCCCGGATGCTCAACCTGGCCGATCACCTGAATCGTGATCAGTTCCCGTGGCGATACGTTGACAAAAAACAAAGGTCTATCTACGTAACGGTTTAACAGGGGCGCCAGCAGGGCATTGAACTGCGAAACCGTCAACCCGTCTACCGGTACATTCGCCAGGATCGGATAATCCAGCATTCCGTTCGAATCCACGACAAACGTGCCGGATAATTCGCCGTGCCCTAAAACAGTAATATGCACCTCCGATCCCGGCGACAAGACCGTCTCTGCCGAGTAGCAGGACGCTACTATGCTCAGTAGCAGGAGGATTACAAGGATGTGTTTGGGTAGCATCTTGTGTTTTCCAAAGGGCTTAACGTTGTCCAACCGGATCCGCAAAAATCAAGCATGAGTGGTGCGATCACCGTTCTTCTCAGCGTGATTTGCCTTTTACCTCAGCGCCGGAATCTATCCAGCAATTCCAACCAGTATAGGAGCGACATGGGACAGGTTGTGTGGTCCCTGTCACCTCTTGCAGAGATCATGTAACAGCTTTCTTGCCGAGCGTTGAAGCCGGAATCCGGTTACACGCTTCAACACTCGTGGTCGTCCCTGACAACAGAGTCCCGTCAAGACGCGGAAGTAAGCAGCTAGTTAAAGTACTGTATTCTTACTAGGCTGTCAATTACGAATCTCCCCATTGTTTTCGGAGACGCAAAGTAAACCCTCACAAGAATCAGGCGTCTGATCTCCGAGGGCGCCAAGAAGCGCTTGTGACAACCTGTTGTAAACAGTAAAGGAGACAGGATGCGATACCCCATTTTAAAAACAAACATTTTGTGGATCCCGGTGATGCTTGCCTTGTTCCTGCTAAGCGGACAGATAAGCCATGCTCAACCCGGTCCCGGATTTGGACGCGGCCCGTGGGGAGCCGGCCCGGTCATGCAGGCCTTCGAGCTCGACCTTTCCGACAAGCAAATCGAAGACCTGCTCGAACTTCGTTCCGAACTTCTCCAGGAGCAGCTCCCGGTGCTTCGTCAGCGCTGGGAAAAGATCGACGAGCTCCGCGATCTGCGTCAATCCGGGAACCAGGACCGTACCCGTATCGAGAGTCTTCAAGCGGAGATCTCGGAGCTGGACGCCAAGCTGGAACGGGCTCATGCAGATGCCGCCGAAAAGGCGCTGAAAGTCCTCGATGAGGAGCAACGCCAGGCATTGGGCAACCGTCCCATCCCCTTGTTTGACGCCCCCGGGCCGCGTGGAGGTCCTGACGGTCCCCCAGGGGGAGGTCGCGGCATGCACGGTAAACGTGGGCCGCATCACGGACGGGGCTACGGCTCACGTTGGGACGCCCAACCCGGCCCGCAGCCGGATTGCCCCAGACCCGATCGTCCCCAGCGACGACACCGCAGCTGGTAACAGCATGTCGAACCAGGCCCTCCGTAATGAGGGCCTGGTTTCTTGTGATCTACTTCTTTGCGGGCGGACGGAACAGGTAGATCACACCAAGCTTGACCTGAGCTATATCCGGAATCAGGGCATACTTCAACTCGATCCCGGTGGTCGGGTTGACCATGTACCCCAACCCAATGTCCACACCCGTATTGGTGCCGTCGCGGTTATCCTCAGACACAGTGCCGTTAGCCAGTTCCGTCTCGTAGTTCAGCTTGTAGAAATTGATACTGACACCCAACAGACCATAAAACTCATCGGTGAAGAAGTAGTTGCTTTCCGCATCGAGAAAGATATCGGACAGGGTCGTGGTTAATGTCGCGTCAACACCTGAAGAAACAACATCTTCCTCCCGTGGCAGGAAATACCCGTACCCAAGCGTAAACCGTGTGTTGATGTTGGGTTGCACCTCATAGGTCATGGTGAAACCGATCTGGGCGCCCGGATCGTTGCGGGATTCGTCCAGAATGTCTTCATACATCGCCATGGCGAATCCACCCGCCACCCCGAAACCGACTTCGCGTGGATTGAACTGCGCTTGCGCCACACCCGCGACCAGCAGCAACGCAACCACCCACTTCAGGCTGTTCATCTCGTTCCTCCGTGTCAAGTCCCTGGTCCTGTGCTGCGGCAATATACGATCCTCCAGCAAGAGCGCCCAGTATTCACCCGGGAGGCTGACTCCGCACGCTTGCCCTGTTGATTGCCCCATCCCTGCCCCTATTTTGTATCACGCGACAAGGAGTGTACGACCGAGATGCATACGATCTACGAGGTATTCGACCTGACCGCTGACGGGCGCGGGGTGGCGCGGCAGCCCGGAGGGCGAATTGTTTTCATCCGTGGCGCGCTACCCGGCGACAAGGTCATCGCACACATTCACAAAACCGAAAGCAAAGGCCCCTTGTCCGGGTGGGTCGAGGAGTTGATCGCCGCGTCACCGCATCGTATCGAACATCTTTGCCCGCATTTCGTGGATGGCTGCACCGCTTCACCGTTGGGCGCCATGCAGGATGCTAACGCGGAGGAATGGAAGCAGCAGCATGTCCGTGAAACCCTCAAGCGCATCGCCCGGATGGCGGATCCGCCGGTAAGTCCAATCATACGCTCGCCTGATCCCTGGGCCTACCGTGACCGTATCGAGCTTTCTCTTGAATGGCGCAAAGACAGATGGAACATGGGGTATCGCCACGCCCGGGAGGTTCTCCCGATCCGCACCTGCCTGCTTGTAAAAAACCCGGTTCAGCAGGCCCAGCAACGGCTTGCCGCTTCCCTGGCCAATGGCGGACTACCGGCTCCGGAGGGACGCTGGCAGCGGGGACTGCGTCTGCTGCTGCGTGATAACGGCGCGGGCGACGCCGTGGCGGTGCTCTTCGTGATCGCGCAACGCGCCGCATCAACCGAACCACTGGCCGCATGGCTGAATACCGGTGAATTGGCGGGCTGGCAGATCCGGCGCGCCAGGACAGTCAACTCACGCATGTTTGACGCTGTCGTGGAGGCTGAAAGCGGCCGGTGCGACATTACGCTTCCGATCGGCGACAAAGCCATTCTGCTGAACCCCACCACGTTTTCCCAGGCCAATCACGGCGCAGCCTTCGCCCTGCTTGCTCATGTATTGGATCAGATTCCAAAGGATGCGCATCTGCTGGACCTTTACGGCGGCTTTGGTTATTTCGCGCTGCATCATGCGCTGCGTGGAGGAACCGCTACGGTAGTCGAGTCCGCCGAAGAAGCGGTCGAAACCGGCCGGAACTTCGCGGCCAACCAGGCGCTGAAGGTTCAGTACATCCAGGGCGATTTATCCCAACCGGGTTTCTTGAAAACCAACCTGAACAACTACGATAGCGTGTTGCTGGACCCACCCCGCAAGGGCGCCCACAAACCGGTGTTGAGCCGCTTGAACCGTCACGGTCCCGACCGGTTGATCTATGTATCCTGCCACAGCGCCGCGCTGGCGAGGGATCTGGGACGGCTTCCCATGTACCGGCCGGTAGAGTTCACACCTGTGGACCTGTTTCCACAGACGCCGGAGGTGGAGGTGGTGGCGGTCCTGGAAAGGAAGTTGAGGCGGTAGGATGGACCTGCGAATCGCCGATTCCATTCGTTCGATTTCTGAGTTCCATCCATTAGCCCGGCTATTTCACGAGTATTCATGCTTCGTTAACATAACCCTTGATATAGAATCGGTTTA
>CAZYOC010000083.1:0-16418 GCA_964648415.1 uncultured bacterium
TGTCCTGAAACAAATGACGCAGCTCAGAAAGCATCATAGCTGGTGCAATGGAGCACTAGAGTAATTCTCGAATGAAATGTCCCATGATGTCATTCCTGCGAAAGCAGGAATCCAGAATAAACAAGTGCTTAAGAATCCTAGTATGTTCGATTCTTTGCAAGAACCAGTCTAAATACAAACTGTGATTGACAGTTCTTTTTTCACTTTTTTCACTTTCTTTACTTTTTTCACTTTACCATGCCCAACCGTGTCCTCACAGCCTTGTTTGTCCTCGCCCTCCTCGCCCTCGGCGCGGTGGAGAATTCGTATGTCACGACTTTGCCGCGGCATGGAGCCAACCTCTACGAGCGCGAGAATACCACCTGGGTCTACCCGACCAAGCGTCACTCGCTGATTGTCCAGGGACGGCAAAATCAACTGACAATGCTCACCCTGGGCCGGGCGTCGTTCAAGAATCCCCAGGGGCTCTCCGCCACCAGCCTGCGCGGGGAAGAGGACAGCAACGAGCGCGGGCGGCTGATCAACATGACCGTCTACGGCTGCAACACCGGCGCGAACAGCCTGATCTACAACCGGTCCATGACAAGCATCGGCCAGTACGGCGTGGCGGAGACCGGCGAGCAGGCGCTGGACACGCCTTGGGACCTGGCGGCGCTACCCAACGGCCTGGTATTCGTGTCCGACCGCGGCAACCACCGTGTGGTGAAACTGCGCAACATTGACGCCGACCTCGTCTATGAGACCGCCTTCGGACAGGACGAGCCGGCGTGGCTGCAGGATCCGCGCGGGATCGACGTGACCCACGACGGCCTGGTGTTTGTCGCCGACACCGAATCTGACCGGGTGGTGCAGTTCGACACCGCCGGGATCTTCCTCAACGCGCTTGAAGGTTTCGACCGTCCCTCCGGGCTGGCCGCCATCAGTCGGGCCGACTACTGCTTTCACCGTACCGCGTTCACGACGCCGAGAGACTATTTCGTAGTCTGTGATTCCGGCGGGAAACGGCTGCAGAAATTTTCCTTCGAGGGTGAACGGCTTGCAGTGGGTGTACTGCCATATGAGCTGGGCGAAAACGCGTACATGAGTCACATCGAGCTGGACCGTCATCACCAGGTGATCGCCTCCGACAGCGCCAATAACCGGCTGCTGAAGTTCGACGAGGACCTGAACTGGCTGACCTCCTGGGGCGAGGTGGGCCGTGACCGGGGCCAGCTTACCGGCCCGACCGGGATCGGGATCTGGCGGCGGCGCGGCCGGACCTTTGTCTCTGAACAAAACGGCGCTCAATACCTCTGGATCGGGACCGACGTCCGCGGGAAGCCCGACATCCAGTACAATCCCACATTGAACGCCGCCTCCATCCGCATGGTCATTACCGAGAAATCGAGAGTGCAGTTCGAGGTGCTCGATGAAAAGGGCGAAGTTGTGCACATCAGCGAGGGCATTTATTCGTCCGGGCTGATGCACACCAACATCCCGCTGGTGGTCGGCAGCCGGAACTCCCGGCTGGAAGGGTTGATCACCAGCAACGCCCCCTACGCCAGCCTGCTGCCGCCCGGCGACTACCAACTGGTGATCCGACTCAGGCCGGTCTACTCCTCCTACAAGTTCTTCCAGAAAGTTTTGATCGAGACCGTCACGATCCCACGGCCCACCGAAGGAGGCTGAGAGCGAGATCATGACGATATCTTGATTTTCACGTAGCGCCGTACTATATTTCGGTAGTTGGCGAAATAACGAAATGGAGATCGACAGGAAAGCACCATGTCCCTGAACGACGTGTTCAAAGCCTTGAGCGACCCGACCCGGCGGGAGATCCTGGAGCTGTTGCGGGACCGGGACAGGACCGCCGGTGAAATCGCTGACCGGTTCGACTTGGCCCGGTCGACGCTGTCCGGGCATTTCAACGTGTTGAAGTACGCCGGCTTGATCGTGGCGGAACGGCAGGGGACATCAATCGTCTACAGTTTGAACGTGTCTGTGTTCGAGGAAGCGGTGGCGGCGTTGCTGGGTGTGTTGGACAAGAAAAAGCAGGGCGGAAAGGAGTCGCAGGATGATCAAAATTGACTGGCGTACAGAGTGGCCGTTGTGGCTCATCATTGCCGGGATGCTGATCGCCTCCGGTGTGTTCTGGCCCGATGCTCCCGACGAAATTCCCGTTCACTGGAACATCCACGGCGAAGTGGATCGGTACGGCGGCACGTTCGAGGGTTTGTTCCTGATGCCGCTGGTGACGTTGGGCGTGTATCTGCTGATGATCTTCTTGCCGAAAATCGACCCGGGACGCGCCAACTATCCGGTGTTCCGCAATGTGTACACGATGCTTCGGTTCGGGCTTGTGCTCATCTTCGCGGTGTTGCACACGTCCATTCTGATCGCCATCAAGAATCCCGGGTTCGATGTGGGCCATGTGGTTCCGTATGCGATCGGGCTGTTCTTCATCGTGTTCGGTAACGTCATGGGCAAGATACGGCCCAACTGGTTCGTGGGTATTAAAACACCCTGGACTCTGTCCAGCAAACGTTCCTGGACCCGAACGCACCGGTTCGGCGGACGGCTTTTCATGGTGATCGGCCTGGTGGTGATCCTGACGGGGATTGTCAAGCAGGACTGGATGTTCATTATTATGACCGTCACGGTGATCGGCGGAGTAGTCCTGATGTTCGCTTATTCCTACCTGGTATGGAAGAAAGATCCGGACCGGATTCCGGCGGCGGGTTCTGAACCAGTCAAGGACGAGGCTGAACCGGAGAAATGAGCTGCCTGCCGGCCCAATGGAGGTTCTCTGCCTTTCGGGTTGTTGCTGCAACACACTTGCCTTTTCTGAACTGGAGGCTTTCCTTGAAAGACCGGCAACCTTGACGAAGGTCGCCCCGCACCTCAACAGGCAGAGAACCCATGACTGCGATCCCGTCTACCGAAGAAATCCGCAAAAACGGCAACCCGTTGGCCAAAGAATCATCGGCCTATCTCCAGCAACACGCCTTCAACCCGGTGTACTGGTATCCCTGGGGCGAGGAGGCCATTCAGCGCGCCCGCAAGGAAGACAAACCCATTTTCCTGTCCATCGGGTACTCCTCCTGTCACTGGTGCCATGTGATGGAGGAGAAGGTCTTCGAGAAGGACGACATCGCCAAACACCTCAACGAGAACTACGTCTGCATCAAGGTGGACCGTGAGGAGCGGCCCGATCTGGACGGCGTGTACATGGCCGGCGTGCAGGCCATGTCGGGCGGCGGCGGGTGGCCCTTGTCGGTGTTTCTGCTGCCGGACCTGCGGCCCTTTTTCGGCGGCACCTACTATCCGCCGGACCAGTTCATCCAGATTATTGAACGAGCGCTGGCGTTGTTCAAGACGCAACGCGAGAAGCTGCTGGCGCAGGGCGAATCCGTTCAGAAGTACATCTCCGCCATCTCCAACCTGGGCGAGGGCGAGGACATTATCCCCGACCAGCGCATCCAGGAAGTGGCGGAATCGCTGGTGGCGCATGTGGATTACGAGTGGGGTGGGTTCAAGAGCCAGATGAAGTTCCCCACGCCGGTCCGGTGGCAATTCATGCTGCACCGGTTCCGGAAAAGCGGCAGTGAGAACCTGGGCAAGGCGGTGCGGGTGACGCTGGACCGGATCGCCGAGGGCGGCATCCATGATCACCTCGGCGGCGGTTTTCACCGCTACTCAGTCGACAGCGAGTGGACCGTGCCCCACTTCGAGAAGATGCTCTACGACAACGCCCAACTGGCGTCAATTTACCTGGAAGCCGCGGTGGCGCTGGAACGGCCCTGGTATACGACCGTGGCCGAGCAAACGCTGGAGTTCCTGTTGCGGGAGATGCAGGCCGAAGAGGGCGCGTTTTACGCCTCCTTCGACGCCGACACGGAAGGCGGCGAGGGGCTGTTCTACATCTGGACGCCCGAGCTGATCCAGGAGGTCTGCGGGGTTGAGGGCGATGCGGTCTGCCGGCTGTCGGGCGTGACCGAAGAGGGCAACTTCGGCGGTGTCAATGTCCTGACGAAACGCATTACCGAAAAGAAACTGGCCGAGCTGGAGCTGACCCGTGAGCAGGCGGAGGAGCTGCTGGACAAGTGGCGCGAGCCGCTTCGGGAAACCCGCGCCCGGCGCATTGCACCGGCGCTGGACATGAAAGTGGTGACCGCCTGGAACGCCTTGACCATTACCGCGCTCTGCCGCGGGTATGAGGCGCTGGACGGGTTGGATTACCTGCTGGCGGCCAAAAAGGCGGCTCAGTACCTGTGGGAGCATCATTGGGATCCCGACACCGGCTTGGTGCGCAGCAGCACCGGCGGCGAGAAATCCGCGCCGGGGATCCTGGATGATTACGCGTTCTTCGCCAACGCCCTGCTGGACCTGTTCCGTGCGGACGCCGACCCGATCCACCTGCAACGCGCGCAGAAGCTGGTGGCGTTCGTCCGCGACCATTTTGCCAACCCGGACGGGGCGTACTTCCAGACCTCGGACCAGGTCGAGCAGCCCATGGGACGGCGGGTGGAGTTCATTGACAGCGTGGAGCCCTCGGGCAACGCCATGCTGATGCTGGTGTACCTGAAACTGGCGGGCCTGACCGGCGAGGAGAGTTTCCGTGATGAAGTCCGCCGGGTGATCGCGGGCTATACCAACGTGCTGGAAAAATCCGGCCAGGAGCTGGCGATGTGGATGGATGTGGCCGGGT
Organism: uncultured bacterium; assembly: GCA_964648415.1. Classification (GTDB taxonomy): domain Bacteria; phylum Electryoneota; class Electryoneia; order Electryoneales; family Electryoneaceae. The sequence continues at coordinate 4,688 of CAZYOC010000083.1, forward strand.
TCTACCACGGGCCGTTTCACGAAGTGGTGATCGTGGGCGCGCCGGACGATGCCGCCACGACCGCGTTGCTGAGGAGCTTCCGTGAACAGCAGCTCGCCAACGCTGTATTGAGTTTCGCGCCCGGCGAGGAACCGTCCGGCGAGCTGCGCGACCTGCTGCCGCCGGTGGGAGGCAAGGCGACGGTGGAGGGAGAGCCCGCGGCTTATGTTTGCCGCTTCGGCGCCTGCGACGCGCCGGTGACCTCGCCGGAGGAGTTGAAAGAGAAGCTGGTGTGATCCGTAGACTATGGGGACTGCACGAAGAAAATGGGACTGCTACTCTTTTCCGCAGGTGGTCATGGTACAGGTGTTAATAGCTGCTAATATATTAGTTTCATTGATTGTGCTTGTTGTACAATAGCGGAAAAGGTAGCTGTACCAATTTTCTGAGGGGTGGCGATGTGAGATAGAGTTTCTACTTATTTTTTTAGTGTGGTTAATAGTTTGGTGTTATCCGGAAAAAGTGGTACAGTTACCTTTTCGGAACTGGGTTCGAGTATGTGTACGGTTGTCGAGATCTGAAAAGGTAACAGTCCCCTTTTTCCTGCGCCGGTGACCTCGCCGGAGGAGTTGAAAGAGAAGCTGGTGTGATCCGTAGAAAATGGGACTGCACGAAGAAAATGGGACTGCTACTCTTTTCCGCAGGTGGTCATGGTACAGGTGTTAATAGCTGCTAATATATTAGTTTCATTGATTGTGCTTGTTGTACAATAGCGGAAAAGGTAGCTGTACCAATTTTCTGAGGGGTGGCGATGTGAGATAGAGTTTCTACTTATTTTTTTAGTGTGGTTAATAGTTTGGTGTTATCCGGAAAAAGTGGTACAGTTACCTTTTCGGAACTGGGTTCGAGTATGTGTACGGTTGTCGAGATCTGAAAAGGTAACAGTCCCCTTTTTCCTGTCTGAAGATGCGTAAGGAATGAATCCCGCCAGGGATTCCCTGTCATAGCACAGTGTTCGCCACGTTGTTTGTGGCGCACACTGGGGAACGATGTCGCCTCATTTCCCCCAAATCCCCACATCAACTCCGGCAGGAGTTGCCTGCTTTCCACACAGCGATGTCAGGTTACCCCGTCGGGGTAAAAGGGAGGAGTGGAGGGGCGCGTCCGTTCTCCCAGGGTGGCGCTGCGCTGACCCTGGGCTTTGACATTGAACCACTGCCGTGGTTCGTTCGTGAAGTATCCGGGCTAATAATGCAGCTGCAAGGTCAGTTGCCCCCACACATCATCGTCCACGGTTTCGGCTGCGTAATCCTGCATCATCGTGTCGAGGATCAGGATGTTCTGGTTGCCGAAATCGTACCCGACGCCGCCGCCGTACCGGGTGAAGCGGCCGTTGTCGGTCGCGGGGTCCAGGTCAAAGACGTCGTAACCGCCGATCACACGCCAGTGCTCGGTGACCTTCCCTTCCACGAACAGCGAATAGCCCTCGTAGCGCAGCGACGCCGTGCTGTCCGCCGCCTGGGTCCAGCCGCCCTTCTGGTTGCCCCAGCCGGTGACATACTGCCAGGTCAGGGTGGCATAGGGATGCTGGTAGGAGAGGAACCCCGCGGTGGTCTGCCACAGGGGGATCTCGTCGGTGTCGCCCGGTTTGTTCCCGCGGCCGTGGATCAGCAGCCCGCTGACCTGGAGGCCGGGGATGACGTCGGGCAGGGGACGCAGGGTGAGACGCGCCTCGGCCACCTTGTCCCGGTTCAGCTCGATGGCGTGGTACCCGCCGCCGTTGTAGAAGCCAAGCGCGAACCCGCCGTACTGTCCGGCGTACTTGTCGGCCACTTTCTCCTTGTACTCATCATCGAGCTGAGGCCCGAAATCGCCCGCGAAGGTAATCCCGAAATCGGCGGAATTGAAGATACCGGAGCGTTCCATGAACATCGGCCCGATCATCCGGTAGCGGTTGATGTGCTCCTCGAAATCGAGCCAGACCGCGTGGACGATCCCGAATTCTACATGGGTTTTCCGGAAGAGGCCGTAGGAGCCGAACTGGATATCTGTAAAGGCGTATTTGAGACGGACTTCCATGTCGCCTTCGCCGTCGCCCTCGCCGTCCTGGTTGGTGTCGAAGGTGATCCGGCTGGTCATAAAGGGGAAGAGCTGCTTCTTGACCGTGACATAGCCGCGGTTGAGGAAGAACTGGGAATACTGTTCGCCTCCGTCCTCGCCTGCGGTGTATGAAATAAAGGTTACGCCGCCAATGGAGATGCCCTGCAGCCCTTTGGGCAGTTCCACGGGATCATCCCGGGCGGACAGGGGAGGGGTGAAGAGTAGGAGAACCACGGCGGCGATCAGGATTCCAGCTCGCACGGGAACGTACATGACGTCTCCGGATTGTCAGGATTCTGTTGGAAAGTTGCGGAATGGTACGGTTTTCTAACACGGGACGCAAGATCTCGCATTCAAGAAGGAGAAGGGTAATTGCGTTGCATATTTTTGTATTTTAGGATGTTACAGGTTGTGTTGGAGAGGTCCGTAGGCAGAATCGCTGTGTTACAATTCTGTTAGCTTGAGCATGCAAGACAGTTCGTTCTCCGGAATGAGGGTGGTTTGCTAATAATTCGGGTGTTGCCTTTGCCGTATGAAGCGAAAAGGCCGCTGCTCTCGCGAACGGCGGCCCTGGTGAGGTTTTCCAACGGTCAGTCAATCCGGTTTTTCATGAGTATTCATGCTTCGTCAACATAACCCTTGATATAAAAGTGGTTTATACGGTTTTGGCTTGGAATCACATGACGACAGTTTGTTGTCGTTTTATGCAACCCGCTGCCGGGGTTGAAGGATCTGGTAAACCTGTCTCCCAAGGTGCGCGCCAAACAGACGGCGCGTACCCGGGGCTATCTTCTTGAACCACTGCCGTGGAGCTTTTACCGTGGTTCCACTCATGAAATAGCCGGATTAAGAGTCGACTCGCTCCATCCTGAAGTAGACTTCGTGTGTGACGGTGGCGCCGAAGCAGCCCAGCCCGCCATGGACATTGAATTCCGGCCGGATTTCGGTTTGCGGGCCCATGGGCAGTGAACTGAACATGTACCGGTAGAAGCTGTAGGAACCGGCCATGACTTTAACCCGGTGCGGTCCCTCGAAATCGGTAAACAACCAGAAGAAGGGCTGCGCATTCTGGTAGTCGGGCGCAGGTATCCAGCCGGCGCGCCACATTGCTTCGGGTTCGATCCCGTCGCCGGGTTCCCAGTCGGGGTCCAGCGGGACGAGGTCGGCAGTATCCACCAGTGTTTCCGCGAACAGCAGGTAGCCGCCTTCGGGACGGTCGGCATAATTCACGTTGACAAACGCGTCCGACCAGTAAAAGTTGAGCAACGGCGAATTCCGGGTAAACGTGGGCCAGGGCGAGTCCGGCAGATTCATGGGGTCTGCCGGGATCGAATCCATGAGCGTATCGACCTGCGGTTGATCCGCTCGCACGGTAAAGGTGTCCGGCACGGTCGTTGTCGCCCAGAGGTTCACTTCGTCGGTCTTGCGCGCCTCGATCCGGTAGGTCCACCGGTGCTCGCAGACCAGGGTGCTGGAGGTCTCGTATTTGCCGGCGGTATCCGGATTCTCCCGGTAGTATACCGCCAGGCCGCTGGAATCCACCGCCGCGCCGGTCGCATTGGTGACCGGGAAGATCACGATCTCAGCGTCGTGGACCGCGTAGTCACGGGGATCGTAGTACGAATCCAGATCCTTGGCGGTCATCTCCAGGTAGACGGTGCTCCCCGCCGCGAAGCTTTCCCCCCCTTCGATGAACGCGCTCAGGTAGCCTTCCGGCTGGTAGTCGGCGAATTCGGTGGGGTTGTTGTCGGTCAGCTCGCAGCCGGTGATCAGCAGCAGCGAACCCAGCATCCAGAGCAGCACCCAACCCAGCACAAGCGGACTGACTATCGGAATGGTTTTGGTCGCAGTCATGGTTAAAACCTCACTTCGTAGGACAGCAGCGGCACGATGGGCAGCAGCTTAACTGTGGTTACTTCCACCGGGTTGGCCTGGGTGTCGTAGTTCATGAACCAGACGGAACGCCGGCTGTAGACATTGTAGATACTCATGTTCAGCTTGGCCGGCATTTTGAAGAACGTGTGGCTGTAGGTGAAGGTGACATCCAGCCGATGATCCTCCGGGAATCGGTAGTTGTTCCTTGCGCCTTGCAACATGCGTCTGCCGCCGTCGGGGAACAGGTCATCGTTGATGCCCGGCAAGTGCTGGGTGTACATGGCCTTGGCGCGGGTGTAGCCCTGTCCGGTGTTGTAGCGCCACTGCGCGGCGACGTCCCACTTGGGCGTCAGGGCGTAGGTTCCCACGGCGATGAAATCATGCCGACGATCCCAGCGTGGGTAGTACCAGTCGCCGTGGTTGATGTCGCTGCCGGGGAAACGGCGTTGTGTCCACGCCAGCGAATATCCCAGCCACCCGGTGAGGCGGCCGGTTTTCTTCCGCAGCATGAACTCGAACCCGTAGGCATAGCCCTCGCCGAGGAAGACCACGTCGTGCATGGTCTTCCCGCGGTCCACCGCCATGTTGAACTCGTTCACGTCGTGCATGTCGTTGTAGTAGGTCTCAAAAGTGAACTCGAGGCCGGGAACAGGATCATGTTCAACCCCCAGAACGACTTGGTCGGCATACATGGGATCCACTGTGCCGTCGTTCGGGATCCAGATGTCCAGGAACGTGGCGGCGTCGCCCGAGGAGATTACCTCAATCCACTGGTAGTAGCGTCCCAGTGCGAGCTTGAAACGGGTCTGGGGGCTGTATTGGCGCACCACCGAGAAGCGCGGTTCCACTTTGATCTGGTCGCCCAGTTCATGCCAGGCCCAGCGCACACCCGGCATTACTTCCCACTGCGAGCCGATCTTCCAGGTGTCCTGGAGGTAATGCGCCACGTTCCAGGAATAGTTGTCGATATCCATGTAGACAACATCTTCGGTCCAGTTCAGCACGTCCACGCTGTACCGCCGAGCCTCGACACCGGTTTTGATCGTGTGATTCTTAAGGCCGAAGTACTCGTAATCGGCGCGAAGCATGTGCTCGTGGAAACGGTTTTCGAATTCCTGCACGGTGACGCCTTCATTCTTGAATCCGAAAGCGCTGGTGTAGCGGCTGTAAGCATAGCCAAGCGTCAGGTAGCTGTGGTCGCCGGTGACCTGCCGCAGGCGGGCGGCGCCGGTTTTGTTGCCCCAATGCGTGTCGATTTTTAAGGGGCTGTCATCTTCGCCGACATCGAACACCAGCTTGTCCAGCCCCAGGTAGCCTCCAACTGTCAGGGTGGTTTTCGGTGTCAGGTCCAGGTTTACCTTGCCATTGCCGTCATAGAAGAAATAGTTGGGCAGACCCTCGACACCGGAAGATTCCAGCGCCTTGATGATGCCGTCGAAGTAGGTGCGGCGGCCGGAGATGGCGTAAGAGCCGGCTTCGTTCGGCAGCGGCCCCTCCAGGGCCAGCTTGCTGGAAACCACCCCGAGATTGGCGACGCCCTCGAACTTCTTCCGGTTGCCGTCGTTGGTTACCACTTCCAGCACACTTCCGGCGCGGCTGCCGTATTCAGCAGGGAAACCGCCCTTCATGAGCTCGATGTGCTTGACCGCGTCGCCGTTGAAAGTGGAGAACATGCCGAAGAGGTGCGACGGGTTGTACACCGTGCTCTGGTCCATCTGGATCAGGGTCATGGCGCTGCTGCCGCCGCGGACGTACAGGGCGCTGGAGATATCCGACGACGCCTTCACACCGGGGATGGCCTGCATGGCGCGCATGACGTCTACTTCCGCGCCTAATGCGGGCATGGAGCGGATGGTATTGGCGTCCACCGGGATGGTGGAGACACGGGCGCTTTTACGCAGCTCGTCGTCATCCTGCGCCTTCTGATAGTAGACCACCTCTTCCAGCGAAACGCCTTCCGGGACCAGTTCCAGCTGTACCGGGGTGGTCTCGCCGCCGTTGACTTCCACCTCGAATTCATGGGCGTTGTATCCCAGGTAGCTGACCCGCAGGGTGTACCTGCCCGACGCCAGCGCGGGGATGTGAAAATACCCGTCCAGGTTGGTGGCGGCGCCGCGTTCCTCACCGACCACGACCACATTGGCGACGGGTAGCGGTTCGCCGGAGGTCTTGTCCACCACGAAGCCGCGAATGGCCCCGTCGGCGCTCGCCAGGCTCGTGCAGGCCAGCAATAGGAAGACGGCAATGGGGATGTACAGCGTTTTCTTCACGATGATTCCTCTCGCGTTTGCTCGTTCGTGATGCTGTGCTGGAAAAGCGTTCTTCAAAATGTCGATCTCCCGTATACCGGTCCTGTTGGCAAATCTGAGGCCGGAAAGGTCAATGGTGCTCGCATATGCAGGCGGGAGTGTGCAAATCGTAAAAAATGATATGGATAGAGGTTCTCTCACGAAAAGCTGACAGTTACGAAAATGCTTCGCTTCGGCAACAGTCACGAATCCGTGTGTGGCGGAATACAACAGGTGTCCAAGAAGTGTGACAATGGAGCCACACACGACAACGCCGGGCAAACCGACCCGGCGTTGTCGTGTCAAAGGATGTAGGAGTCGCTTAGTCGGCGATGGCCATGTTGAAGTAGAACACGTGCTCCGCCGCCGCTCCGAAGCAGCCGAAGCCGCCGTGGATGTTCGATTCCGGGGGAATCGGGTTCTGCGCATTGGACATCATCTGCGTGAACTTGTACCGGTAGTACTCGTAGGACGCCGCGACCATGTTCACCCGGTGCGGGCCTTCGAACTCCATGAACAGCCAGAACAGCGGGGAGGACAACTGGTAGTCCGGCGCGAAGGTGAAGTTAACGCGCTGCTTCTGTTCCGTCTCCAGGGCGTCGTCCGGGTCGTTGGGATCCCAGTCCGGGTCGAGGGGCCGCAGGTCCGCGGTGTCGGTCAACGCGGTAACGTACAGGAAGTACGATCCTTGCGGCGCGCCGCCGTAGTTGACGTTGTCGAACGCCGAGGTCCATTCCATCTCGATCATCGGATCGTTCCGGGTCAGGGTCGGCCAGGGGGCGCCGAAGTTCTGCGGATCGGCCGGGATGGAATCCTGCAGCGCGTTCAGATCCGGGTAGTTCAACGTCAGCGTGAAGGCCTCGGGCACGGTGGTTTCCGCCCAGACGTCCACCTCGCCGTCCTTGTACGCTTCAATCCGATATGTGGTATTCGGCAGCACCGTAGTGCTGTTGATGGGACGGTAGGCTCCGTCGGTCGTGCCCGGGTTGACCTGTTCGTAATAGACCGCCAGGCCGCTGGTGTCGGTTACGGCGCTGCTGTTGATCTCGGTCGGGAAAATCCGGATCAGTGCGCCCGGGATGCCGTGTTCCGCCGGGTCGTAAGGTTCGGTGATGTCCTTGACTACCCATTGCAGGTGAACTTCCGGGAAGCTGTCGCCCGCGATCATGTATGCGTGCAGGACCGGTTCCGGGTTGTATTCATCAAACTCGACAGGGTCGCTGTCGCATCCGGTCAAGGCCGCCAGGCCGACCAGGAAAAGCATCAGGAAGCTGAATGAACGTATCATGGTAACAAAGCTCCTCTCGTTTGCGTGTTGCATCCTCATTAGAACCGCACCTCATAGGACAGGAGGGGCAGGATCGGCAGCAATTTGACATCTTCCACTTCCACCGGGTTCGAGTCGGTGTCGTAGTGACGGAACCAGATGGACCGGCGGCTGTACACATTGTAGATGCTGATGTTCAGCTTGGCCGGCATGTTGAAGAAGTGGTGGTTGTAGATGAACGAGATGTCCAGGCGATGGTCGGCCGGCAGCCGGTAGTTGTTTCTTTCGCCGAAGTACATCTTGTAGTTGTTGTCGCTGAAGTAGTCGTTGCCGGCGCCCACGTCATAGCTGGTGTAGCCGCCCAGCGCGCGGGTGTAGCCCTGACCGGTGTTGTAGCGCCATTGCGCGGACATGTCCCAGCTCTTGGTCAACGCGTAGTTGCCGACTGCGATGAAGTCGTGCCGGCGGTCCCAGCGCGGGTAGTACCAGTCCCCGTTGTTGATGTGCGAACCGGGGAAGCGGCGCTGAGTCCAGGCCAATGAATACCCGAGCCAGCCTGTGAGGCGGCCGGTCTTCTTCTGCAGCATGAACTCGAACCCGTAGGCGTACCCTTCGCCGACCAGGAACGCGTCGGCCATCTCAACGCCGCGGTCGATCAGGGCGTTGTACTCGTTCACGTGGTTCAGGTCGTTGTAGTACGTCTCGAACGTGAACTGCAGGTCGGGCCGGGGGTCGTGCTCGAATCCGAGGACGATCTGGTCGGCGTACATCGGGTCCGTGCTGCCGTCGTTCGGCACCCACGTGTCCAGGAAACTGGCGCCCTCGCCTGTGGCGATGATCTCGATCCACTGGTAGTAGCGGCCCAACGCCAACTTGAACCGGGTTTTGTCGTTATAGTGGTAAACCGTTGAAAAGCGCGGCTCCACCTTGACCTGGTCGCCCAGCTCATGGTAGGTCCAGCGAACCCCCGGCAGCACCTCGAACTGCGAACCGACCTTCCAGGTGTCCTGGAGGTAGTGCGCCACGTTCCATGAGACCGCGTCGATATCCGCCGACGTAACTTCCTCGTTGCGGCTGGTGACTTCCACACTGTAACGTCGCGCCTCGATGCCGGTCTTCAGGGTGTGGTTCGGCAGCCCGAAGTACTCGTAATCCGACCGGATCATGTGGTCATGGAAGCGGTTCTTGAATTCCATGGCCAGCGATCCTTCGTTCATCATCTTGAACCCGCTGGTGTAGCGGCTGTAAGCGTATCCCAAGGTCAGGAAGCTGTTGGCGCCGGTGACCTGCCGCAGGCGGGAGGTGAAGGTCTTGTTGCCCCAGTGGGTGTCCATGTTGAGCTTGCTGTCCTCATCGCCGATGTCGGCGGTCATCTGGTCCAGGCCGAGGTAGCCGCCCACGGTCAACGTGGTCTTGTCCGTCAGGTCCAGGTTGACCTTGCCGTTGCCATCGTAGAAGAAGTAGTCCGGCAGGTCCGACAGGTCCGGGCTGCTCTCCTTCATTATGTCGATGATAGCGTCGAAGTAAGTCCGGCGGCCGGAGATGGCGTAGGAGCCCATCTCGTTGGGCAGGGGGCCTTCCATGGCCAGCTTGGCGGAGATCAGGCCCACGTTGGCCACGCCCTCGATTTCCTTCCGGTTGCCTTCATTGGTGACTACTTCCAATACGCTACCCGCACGGCCGCCGTATTCCGCCGGGAAGCCGCCCTTCATCAGTTGCAGGTGCTTGACCGCGTCGCCATTGAACGTGCTGAAGATGCCGAACAGGTGCGAGGGGTTGTACACGGTGCTCTGGTCCATCTGGATTAGCGTCATGGCGCTGTTGCCGCCACGCACATACAGGGCGCTGGAGATTTCGGAGGAGGCTTTCACGCCGGGCATGGCCTGCATGGCGCGCATCACATCCATCTCGGCGCCCAGCGACGGCATCGCGCGAATCGTGCTCGCGTCCACAGGAATGGTCGAAACACGCGCGCTGTTGCGAATCTCTTCCTCGTCTTCCGCCTTCTGGTAGTAAACGACCTCTTCAAGTGACACGCCTTCCGGGATCAGCTCCAGATTGACCGGCTCGCCGTCGTCGCCGTTGATCGTAACTACGAATTCCTGCGTGATGTAGCCCAGGTAGCTGACCCGCAGGGTGTAGCGGCCGGATTCGAGTTTGGGGATGTTGAAGTAGCCGTCCAGGTTGGTGGCCGCGCCGCGTGATTCGCCAACGACGACCACATTGGCGACCGGGAGCGGTTCGCCGGACGTCTTGTCGAGAACGAAGCCCCGCAGGGAGCCGTCCGCCAGCGCGGAAGTCGCGCAGGCAAGCAGCAGCAGGGTCACTGTGGTTAAAAGCAATCGTTTGTGGTACATGATCCTCTTCCCACTTCATCTTTGGTTGAACGTTGTTTGTCGAACCGATTCGACACTGCTTTGGTCTGAGTCGTGTGCAAAGGGGATGCCGAGTTGTTTCGCAGTCTCCTTGAAGCGCTCCGCATGTCGCCTAACAGCTTGATATCAATTTCTTTACGATTGCTCAAAATGTAAGGCGAGTTGCTGTTCCCTGTGCTGCGAAGAACCGCAGGGATTTCGACTTTGTCGCTTTTTTTCACAAAATCTGTCTTCGCTGTGGTGATTTGACCACACTCGGGTGTGCAAAAAATGTAGAGTCGGTTGGAAAGCGCTTAGGAGAGCACGAGTTCATGGATTCGAGAACAATCCTGATGTATACTCGAGATCCGGGATTTTTCAGAATAATGGATTGCAGGAAGAGGTGTTGGGTGAAGCAATTCCATGAGGTTGCGCTGGCGGTGCTGCTCGCTGTCATGGTGGGATGTAGCTTCGCGGGACCGGTCCTGGCGGAGGAAGGGGAAGCTGCGCCCAGCGACAGCATTCAGCAGTGGAAAGAAAAAAACCTCAAACAAACCCCGTTGGAATGGACCGGCCATGCGGTGGGCGATGTGGTCTTCTTCCCGTTCTACGTCTCCTTCACGGTGTTGAAAGAGAGTATCCGCATCGTCGACGAGACCAAGATTGTGCAGAAGGTCAGCGACTGGCTGGAAAAGGATGACGGCACGAGGAAGCTGGAGCCGATTATTTCACCCAGCCGGGGCGTGGGAGGCAGACTGATCCTGAAGCGGCATGGAGATGACCGGCAACGGCTGGCCATCGCAGCCTCCGGCCTCCACGAGGGGCGCACCCTCGAGGAAATCGAGCTGAAGGATATCCCTCTCGCGGGACGCTCGCTGATGCTCAACCTCTATGGTTTCTATGCCCGCCTGCCGGAAGAGCCGTTCTACGGTTTCGGTCCCCATTCTTCAGAATGGATGGAGAGTGACTACGGCATCGAGAGCTTCGGCGGGGAATTTGGCCTGGGATCGGAAATCCGGGAGCGGGTGGAACTGGAAGCTTTTGGAGGTTATAACTCATCTTATACATTTATCTTAGAGGAAGAAGATGAAGAAGAGGATCAAGACGATGCCCCTTACTGGCGACAGGTTCCGCTGAACGCCCTTCCGGGAGGCCAGAAAACCGTGGAGATGAGCTTTCTCGGCGGCGGCTTTTCCATCGACCGTCGCAATCATCCGGGCATCTCTTCGGCGGGCTGCGAGCTGGAGGTGACCAGCAGCGTGTTCACCGAAATTGGCGGGGATGACTACGGGTTCCTGAAGAGCTACGTGGACGCCCGCCAGTATATCCATCTGTTTCATGGCCGCGTGCTGATGATGCGGCTCGCCGGCGAGTTCACCGACCCGCTCGATAACCGGAGCATCCCCTTCTACTACCTTTCGGAAATCGGGCAGACCGGTACGGTGCGCGGGTTTCAGCGGGGACGGTTCCGAGATTACGACGCCGTCTACGGTACCCTGGAATACCGCATTCCCATTCGTGACGTCTGGCAGGAGTCGGGCTATGACTTCCATGTCTTCGCCGACGGCGGCCAGGTGGCGACCGACGTTTTCCGCGATTTCGCCTGGAATAACATGCAGGCCGGCTTCGGCTTCGGCATCCGTACCTGGGACCTGGAAGGCGAGAACCTGAGGGTGGATGTGAGTTTCAGCCGTGACGGCGGACGAGTGTATCTCGTTTTGAATGCTCTATAAGTGAAAAAGTAAAGAAAGTAAAGAAAGTGAAAAAAGTGAAAAAAGAAACTGAAAGTAGAGTATTGAGAGTATAACATCTATGTTACCATTGATTTCAGATGTCATATTTCGCACATATTAATTCTTAATTCTTGC